>JALWDV010000321.1 GCA_027036755.1 Anaerolineae bacterium | reverse complement strand
AAAACGCCAGATTTAACCTCTCTTTTCACCCTTTTCTCGCCTCTTCTCAATCGTTTTGTTAATGTGCTCAGCTTGATGTCGCCATCAAGTCGCTACCACTTGCCCTCTTTTTAGCGGAAACTAAAGTACTATTATCTCTATAAAAATCCCCTGCTTCTCCCTAATTACCTGATTGTGCGCTACGAGGACCTGCTCATCAATCCTGAAGCAGTCATGCGACGCGTCGCTGAGTATATCGACATCCCTTTTAGTCCACAACTCTTGGTTCCCACGGCACTGGATGCGGCCTGGCCAGGCAATAGTAGCAGCGGCGAGCTTTTCGAAGGAATTTCCAGACGTCCAATTGCGGCCTGGCAGGCAGACATTCATCCACTGGAGAGCGCTTTCGTCAATCTGCTTTTTCCTCATATTCTGCGAGATTTTGACTATGAGCATTGGTCCATGAGTGGATCCATCTATCGGCCGGCTTCACAGGAAAACATCAAAACCTACATCAAAAATCGCTGGCTGTGGCAGCTCACCTCTCGTTCGGGCATCCTGCCGCCTTGAGGTTTGTATGCGTCTTGTCTATATTGCCAACGCCAACAGCATTCACACCCGTCGCTGGGTGCAGCCTTTCGTGCAACGGGGGGACGAGGTGCATCTGCTCTCTTACATGCAGGTGCAGCGTCCCTGGCCCGAAGTCGATCTGGTGGATCTGACCCATTTGCCAGGCCCGCCCAAGGGCAAACTCTATAGCTGGGCGTGGTGGCTGCGCGGCTATCTGCAAAAAAATCGGCCTGATATTCTCCATGCCCATCAGGTCACTATTGCGGGCTGGCTGGGTGCACTAAGCGGTTTCCACCCCTATGTCATCAGCGCCTGGGGCTCTGATTTACTGGTCAGCCCTGAACGATCACAGCGGGAAAAGTGGAAAATCCAGTTTGCGCTTCGCCGTTGCGACAGTCTGACAGCGCCATCTCCACTACTATGCAGTGCAGCCCGGCGTTTGGGCATGCCCGAACAGCGCATCCATCTCATTCCTTGGGGCGTCGAGACTGACGTATTCTCACCAGACCTTCAAGATCGGACAAAGACGCGTCTCCAATTTGGAATTGGACAGGATGAGCGGGTCATCTTTTGTCCTCGCGGGCTCAAGTCCATTTATAATCACGATATAACCATCCGGGCGGTGGCTGCCATTGCTTCAGCCATCGAGAACGTTGTTCTTTGTTTCCTGGATTTCAACGCCGATCCATCCTACAAAAGCCATCTTCAAGAGGTTATCGCAGAGGAAGGATTGGAAAAAATTGTCAAATGGCTGCCAGCTCAGCCCGATGCACGGGCCATGGCCCGTTTATATCGAATGGCTGATGTTGTTGTCTCTATTCCTTCATCAGAAGGATATGGTTTCTCGGTATATGAAGCGTTGGCCTGCGGCATCCCCGCGCTGATTACCGATTTGCCTATCTTTCGGGATGTTTTGCAGGACGGGAAGCATGTCCTGAAGACGCCCGTGCGCAACGTTTCGGCCACTGCCAACGCTCTGCAACGCCTGTTGACCGATTACAGGTTACGGAAACATCTGTATGAAAATAGCCGGGCAGTCGTCCGGGATATGAGTGTAGCACGTCGCATCCAACTCTCCTCCGCGTTGTATTCCAAACTGGCAGACTCCAGATAATTCTCATGCCACCCAAGATCACCATCCTTTCCCTTTCGCCCATCCATCAGGATGGACGCGTGCTGCGCGAGATCGAATACGCCGCCCGGGCGTATGACATCACGGTGGTGGGTTGGGGGCGGCTGGATAAAGAACGCCCGCACGTGGTCATGCGCCCGGTGCAGAAAATTGTGCTGCCGCCCGCACAGCGGACCATGCAAGTCGCCCGAATGCTGGGCGGGCGCATCACGCGGCGGGCCTTCGAGCAATGGTATTGGGCCAAGCCCGACCATCATCAGGCTTTGCAGGCCGTCATCGACGCCCGGCCCGATCTCATTCACGCCAACGAGGCCATCGCCCTGCCCATTGCTATCGAGGCGGCCCGGCGCACGGGCGCGAAAGTGCTCTTCGACGCCCACGAATACAGCCCCGAGCAACGCGCCGATTCTCTGGTCTGGCGCATCCTGGCCAAGCCTCTCTACACCTACATCATCGCCGCCTACGCCCCGCGGGCCGACGCCATGATCACGGTGGAGTCGAACATCGCCCGACGGTATGAAAAACAATTCGGGCTCGAAAAAGTGGGAGTCGTTCGCAACATTCCAGCTTATCAACGCCTCCCATTCCATCCTGTCGAACCGGAGCGCATCCGTCTCATACATCATGGCTCCGCCATGAAAGAACGACGCCTGGAGCGCATGATCCAAACTATCGCTCTGGTCGATGACCGGTTTACGCTGGATTTTATGCTGCTGCCTGGCACGCCCGGCTATCTGCCTCAACTTCAACATCTCGCCGCCGCCATCGCCCCCGGACGCGTGCATTTTCGGCCTCCTGCGCCGCCCGACGCAATCAGCGCTATCATCAATGATTACGATATGGGCATCTATCTCCTAAATCCGATTAATTACAATCAAGCCATGGCCCTGCCCAATAAATTTTTCGAATTCATCATGGCGGGGCTGGGCGTGGCCATCGGGCCTTCGCCCGCGATGGCAGCGCTGGTGGAAGCGTACGGAGTCGGCGTGGTGGCGGAAGATTTCGAGCCCGCCAGCCTGGCCCGCCAGCTCAATGCGCTGGCTGCGGCCGATATCAACGCCATGAAACAGCGATCGCTGCAAGCCGCCACAGAACTCAACGCCGAAACCGAAACGAAAAAACTTCTCGACATCTACGCTCGCCTTCTTGCATGATGAAAAACGTCCTGGTGATCACGCCCTTCATCTGGGAAGGCGGCCCGTGGCGGGGCAAACGCACCGTGTACGCCCTTCTGGAAGGCTTCCGGCGGGCGGGCTACGATGTGCATGTGGTCACCGCCACCAACCGGCCCGGCCTGCACGAAGAGGAATGGCAGGGCATTCACATCCACTACTTTCGCCCGGCCATCGCGCCCGGCGCGGGCCAGTTCGACGCGTTTCATTCCTTCCTCACCCACATTTCTCAAAACCGGAGCGCATGGCGGCGACATCTTAGCTTTCGCGCCTTTTGGTTGAGTTTTGTGTGGGGAGCAGCGCGACGGGCGAAAGAAGTGGCCCGGCAGCATCCCCCCGCATTGCTCTACGGGATCAACAACCCGGGCATCCCTCCAGCCTGGCGCGTGGCCCGCAGCCAGGGATTGCCCCTCTTCTCCCGCATCATGGGCAGCCCCATCACCCAATGGCGGGGCTCCCGTCTCAGCCTCTATCTGGTTCGTTTCGACGAACTGTTGGCTTTCAAGCTCCCCGCCGAGGCGGTGATCGTCACAGACGATAGCACTATCTCGGCCCAGGACATCCACCAGCAGTTGGGCGTGCCCGCAGAGCGCATCTGGCTGTTCCGCAATGGCATCGATAAAGCTATTTTTCAGCAAGATTTTGACAAAAAAGCGCTACGACGGACGCTGAATCTGCCGTCGCAGGCTCCACTCATTCTGTGGGTCTCGCAACTGGTCAACTGGAAACACCCCGAACGCTTGCTCAACGCCCTGCCCGCGGTGCTGGCCCGAGCGCCCGAAACCAGTGTGCTCATCCTGGGAGATGGCCCCATGAGGCCCGAGCTGGAAGCTTTGAGCCGACAGTTGGGGATCAGCAGCGCTGTTCGCTTTGATGGTTTTGTTGAAAGAGACAAACTGTCCTCCTATTTCCACGCCGCCGACATCTTCACCGCATTCTACGATTACGGCAACATCGGCAACAGCACCCTGGAGGCCATGCTGTGCGGCCTGCCGGTGGTGGCGCTGGATAACGGGCGCACCGCGGATGTGGTGCGTCATGGCGAGACGGGCTTGCTCATCCCCCCCGACCAGTTGCAACAAATTCCCAACGCTTTGTTATCATTGCTCGAAGATGATGCGTTGCGCACCCGATTGGGCGCCAACGCCGCCCGCTACGCCGACGAAAATCTATTCACGTGGGAGGAGCGCATCGACCGCGAAATCGCCCGCATCGAGGAAATGCTATGAAGATACTCACCGTTGTCGGGGCCCGGCCCCAATTCGTCAAAGCTGCGCCCGTGAGCCGGGCCTTGCAAACCGCGGGCCTGGATGAGTTCCTGGTGCACACCGGCCAGCACTACGACGCCAACATGTCGCAAATCTTCTTCGACGAGCTGGGCATCCCCCGGCCCGATGTGAACCTGGGGGTGGGCTCGGGCCCGCATGGCCGTCAGACGGGCGAGATGCTCATCCGCCTGGAAGAAGTGATGATGGCGGAAAAGCCGGACACGGTTCTGGTCTACGGCGACACCAACTCCACCATCGCCGCGGCCCTGGCTGCGGTCAAGCTGCACATTCCCGTGGCCCATGTAGAGGCGGGCCTGCGCGCCTTCAACCGGGAGATGCCGGAAGAGCACAACCGCGTCCTCACCGACCACTGCGCGGACTTGCTCTTTTGCCCCACCCAGACCGCCGTAGACAATTTGCATAAGGAAAACATCACCCGCGGCGTTTTTCTCACCGGCGATGTCATGTACGACGCCGCGCTCATATTTGGCCAGCAGGCCCGTCAACGCTCCGATGTATTGGCCCGCCTGGGGCTGGAAGCCAAAAGCTATCTGCTGGCCACCATTCATCGCCCCCACAACATCGATTTCCCCGAACGGTTGGCGGGCATTCTGGATGCGTTCGGGCTGTTGGATGCGCCGGTAATCCTGCCCATCCACCCTCGCACCCGCAAGAAGATCGCCGAATTGGGTCTGGGTTTGGCAGATCTTGCCGCCCGCGGCGTGCGCATCATCGATCCGGTGGGGTATTTGGATATGCTGATGCTGGAGCAGAACGCCCGCCTCATCCTCACCGACTCGGGGGGCATCCAGAAGGAAGCCTACTTCTTCCAGATTCCCTGCATCACCCTGCGCAACGACACCGAATGGTGGAAGACCCTGGACGCGGGCTGGAATGTGCTGGTGGGCTGGGATCCAGAAAAAATCCTGCACGCCGCCCGCACCCTGGCTCCGTCGGGCCCCCAGCCGCCCCTCTTTGGCGATGGCCACGCCGCCGAAAAGATCGCCAGCATTTTGCTCGGAATTGGACAACCTGCATGAAAAAGTCTCTATCAATCCATCCCGAAAATCCTCCAGGCCGTTTTCCTGGGAAGTGGAGGAAACAGCTATCTGGCTGGCTATTTATTGGCGTACTGGGATTGGCAATTCACCTGGGCTCTGCAATGCTCCGACTGAACACTTTCTGGCCATATCCCAAACTTGTGGATTTTGGCTCCTTTTATGGTGGCGCCCTGGCTTTGGCGCATCAACATTCTCCCTATGCGCCTTCATCTGATTTTTCCCGGATATTGGTTGATGCAGGTCTGCAAATTGGCATTTCCTCCCTCAACAGCTTTCCTGTTTGGCCCTGGATGCTTCGTCCCGCCGCGCTGCTACCATTCCCCTTGGCGGCCTGGTTATGGCTATTGCTCAATTTATTGATACTCATGTGGTGCACGCGAGAGCTGGCTTCCCTCATGCGAATGACTTCATTCCCATCGCAGATAGCGCTTTATCTTGTTGTTCTCTTTTTTGGCCCTGTCATGCTTACCCTCACATTGGGGCAGTCCAGCATTCTGCTGTTGGCGTTGGCCTTGCTCATCGGGCGCGGTCTGGAACGTTCATCCTTGCTGCGAGAAATCATCACCGGTGTATTTTGGGTGGCGGGCGTTAGTACGAAACTTTTTCCGCTCCTGTGGTTGCCAGGTCTGTTTCTGCTGCGTCGGTGGCGAGCGCTTATCACCGGCATAACAGCCATCATGGCGCTTATATCGCTCCATGCCATTTTTCTGCCACGCCTGAGCCAAACGTATCTGCTGACTTATCTTCCTCAACGTGCAACGCGCCTTAGCAGTGGCTCGCTGGACGATCAATCTTTACTGGCCTGGCTTCTGCGACTAACCCAGCCTCTCACATTCCAAACGCCTGGTTTGTTCGCCTTCCAGCGCCAACAGCTTTCCTGGCGACCTTATATGGTTGTTGACCCGAATGTTATCTGGTGGATTGCATTCACATTACTCGGAATAGCGGGGGGCTGGCTTTCATGGCGACTTTGGCTGTCCGACGAGGAGCAAGCAACTCCCCTTTTTTATCTTTGGGCGCTCTTTGTTTTGTTGATATTGCCTCATACTGAACGGTACAATCATGTCTTGCTTTTGCCGGCCATGGCCTGGTTGTGGGGGCAAGGAGGGCGAGGAATCCACTTTGCAATTCTTGGGTACTTTTTGTCGGGATTGGCGCGCCTCACCCATCTTTGGGTGCTGATCCTGCCCTGGCCTTTGGCTCCTCTGGCGACAGGTTTTGGCGTTTCGGCTGTGTTAACGTTGATGGGAGGCATGATCATCCTGCTGAATCTGCGGCAGCGCCCCATTTTCTCTAGCGTTTTTCCTTGATTATGGGTAACTGCCAGGGTGGTTGCTCCCAATCGTCTTCTTTTGCCACGAAGCCAGCGCCGGGGGATGAAGTCCCCCGGCTAGAAACAGCGCCCCTGCGGGGCTAGCCGGATTTATCCGGCGCTGTTTTGTAGCCCCGCGACTTCATCGCCGGGCGGACGTGGCGAACGCCACTATAGCGATTCGGGTTGTGAACATTCATCATTCGGCCAAAACGCCCGGCTGGCCCTAACTCATTTAGGACGCACCCTTTTGATAAGGCGCCACTTTTTCTTATGCGTATTTTCATCGACGCCCGGGTTATCCAGGATCACTTCCCTGGCATCGGGCGCTATGTTTTCAACCTCATCGACGCCCTGGCTCCGCAGATGGATGGCGAGCTGCTGGCGCTGGCGGCTGTGAACGCGGCCAACACCCGTTATGACCTGGGGCAGTTCGCGCAACACCCCAACATCCAGCTCATCCCCACCGATATTCCCATCTTCTCCTGGCGCAGTCAGACAGCGCTGCCGCGACTCATCCGACGGCTGCGGCCCGATGTGGCGCATTTCCCCTACAATGTGCGCCCGCTGCGCACCGGCGTCCCCAGTCTCCTCACCCTGTACGACGTCATCCCCCGCCGCTTCCCGGGCTATTTTTCTCGCCCGACGCGCTGGAAGATCGAGGCGATTCAGCGGGCCGCGCTGCGGGCTGCGGATGCTTTCGCGGCTATCTCGCAGAGCACGGCGGATGATTTCGTCGAGCTGTACCGCGTGCCCCGAGAGACCGTCACCGTGACGCCCCTGGCTCCCGATCCGGTTTTTCATCCTCGCCCGCCCGCCGAACTGGATGCGTTTCGTCAGCAGAAAGGCCTGCCCCAGCGCTACATGCTCTACCTGGGCTCCAATAAGCCGCACAAGAATCTGCCGCGGCTGATCCGGGCCTGGGCCCAAATCCAAAATCCCAAATCCCAAATTCCAAATTTGATTCTGGCGGGGCATTGGGATGAACGCTATCCTCAGGCGAAGGAGTTAGCGGCGGCGCTGGGGGTGAGCGATAGCGTGCGGTTTTTGGGCCCGGTCTCGGGCGAGGATCTGCCCTGGCTGTACGCGGCGGCCCGGGCGTTCATCTTCCCCAGCCAGTACGAGGGCTTCGGGCTGCCGGTGCTGGAGGCCATGGCCAGCGGGGTTCCGGTGGCGTGCAGCCGGGCGCCGGGCCTGAGCGAAGTCGCGGGCCAGGCCGCGCTCACCTTCGATCCCCTGAGCGTGGATGAGATGGCGGATGCGATTTTGCGCCTGGGAACAGATGCGTCGGTGCGGATGAACCTGACACGGTCGGGCCTGGAACGGGCGTCTGCTTTCTCCTGGAAAGAAACCGCGGCCCTGACGCTGCGGGCGTATGAGCGACTGGCGGCTGTTTTATAAGCAGGACGCGGATGGACGCGGATGAACGCGGATAATTTATCGGCTTGCGTTCCGGCGCTGTTTGCGCTAGAATGTAATCATACAATAGATTTTCTACACCACTATCTACATCATTTTGAGAGGCTATGATGGTTCGCACCCAAATTCAGTTGCGAGAAAGCCAGGCGGCTTTTGTGAAGGAGGTGGCCGCGGAAGAAGGCATCTCCATGTCCGAGGTGATCCGCAATGCTATCGAGTTGCTGCGCGAAAGCCGCCAGCAGCCCAGCCGCCGCGAGCTGATGCTGCGCTCGCTGGAGGTCATCGGCAAGTATAGTGATAGCGCCGATGATGTTTCGATCAGGCATGATGATTATCTGAATGAGGCTTTTGGCGCATGGTAATCTTCGGAGATACATCGGCTTTGTACGCGTTATTGAACGCCAGGGACTTGAACCACGAGCGAGCAAAGACGCAATGGTTGCAATGGCTGACCGGCCCTGCTGACATTGTCGTTTCCAACTATATCGTGCTGGAAACGACGGCGTTGGTGCAGAAACGATTGGGGATGCAGGCATTGCGTCAATTTTATGATCTATTGCTTCCGGCGATGGATGTTTACTGGGTGTCGGAGGAGACGCATCGGCAGGCTGTGCAAATGCTTATGGCTTCCAACCGTCGACAATTGAGCCTGGTGGATTGCTCCAGTTTTGTTCTGATGAATGCGCTGGGCATATCGACGGCGTTCACCTTTGACCAACATTTTGCCCAGGCCGGGTTCAAGGTGCTCCCGACGCCGTAAGCTGGCTTTTATGCGCATTCTTCACGTCTACAAGGATTATCATCCCGTTTTTGGGGGCATCGAAAATCATTTGCGGTGGCTGGCCGAGGCCCAGGCGGCCCGCGGACACGACGTGACGGCGCTGGTGACGAATCCGGCGGGGATGACGACCACGGTGCGGGAGGAGAACGGCGTGCGGGTGATCCGGGCGGCGCGGCTGGCTACTGTCGCATCCACGCCCCTGAGCCTGTCGTTGCCTCTCATCCTCCGCCGCCAACAGCCCGATGTCGTGCATTTGCATTTTCCCTATCCTCTGGGCGAGGTGAGTCAATGGCTGCTGCGCCGGGGGCGGGCGACGGTGATGACGTATCATAGCGATGTGGTGAAGCAGGCCGGTGTGTTGCGCGTTTATGGGCCATTGCTGCGGCGGGTGCTGCGGCGGATGGATCGAATTTTGCCCACCAGCGAGCCTTACATCCAGAGTTCGCCCTGGCTGCGCCCGTTGGCCGCCAGGTGCACGGTTGCGCCCCTGGGGGTGGATGTGAAACGCTTCGCGTCGCCCCAGCCGGCGCGCGTGCAGGCCATCCATCGTCGCTATCCCGGCCCGTTGCTGCTGTTTGTGGGCCGGCTGCGCTACTACAAGGGTCTGGAGTATCTGATCCGGGCCATGCAGCGGGTGGAGGCCACGCTGCTGATCGTGGGCACCGGGCCCGAGGCCGCCCGCCTGGGCGCGATGAGCTATGAGCTGGGCCTGGCGGAGAAGGTGCATTTTCTGGCGGATGTCAGCGATGAGACGCTGTCCGCGTATTATCAGGCTGCGGATGTGTTCGTGCTGCCCTCCAGCCACCGCAGCGAGGCGTTTGGCATCGTGCTGCTGGAGGCCATGGCCGCGGGAACGCCCCTCATCTCCACGGAGCTGGGCACAGGCACCTCGTGGGTGAATCAGGATGGGGTGACGGGCCTGGTGGTTCCCCCGCGCGATGCGAACGCCCTGGCGACGGCCATCAACAAGCTGCTGGCGGATGACGCTATGCGGGAAGAGATGGGCGCTCGGGCGCAGGCGCGGGCCCGGGCCCAGTTCGATCTGCCCGTGCTGGTGGATCGGGTGATGGCGGTGTATGAGCAAACCCTGTCGCAGGCGGCGTAGCGTCAAATTGTTGCAGTCTTTCAATCGCGTAGGGTGTGTCCCAAATGAGTTGGAAAGTTAAAATAATCCATTCATTAACAGGGCGCTTCGCGCCCGCGGCCAGCGCCGGGGGATGAAGTCCCCCGGCTAGAAACAGCGCCCCTGCGGGGCTAGCCGGATTTATCCGGCGCTGTTTTGTAGCCCGGCGACTTCATCGCCGGGCGGACGTGGCAAAAGCTTCCAACCGAAATGGGACGCACCCAATCGCGTATTGCATTGTAAAATGGCCGAAAGGTTGTTATAATCACTTATGATGGACGGGAGTGTTTTTGTTTGCTCCTTTAGGCATTGTTTTATTCAATCCAATCACCATCGCTCGCTTCTTTCCAGGAGGAAAATCGTGGATATTGGCAAATCATTCGGGTTTGTCTTCGAAGACAAGAAATGGATAGAAAAAGTCCTGATTGGCGGCATTCTCATGCTGGTTCCCATCCTGGGTTCTATTCTCATGCTGGGATACGCTGTCGAGCTGGTTCGCAATGTTCGCAAGCATGAGATGGAGCCTTTGCCCGAGTGGGACAAATGGGGTGAGAAGATCACTGATGGCCTCAAGTTGCTCATCATTTATTTTCTGTGGTCGCTGCCGCTGGTCATCCTGGGTTTCATCATCATGATACCGCTGGCCATCACGGGCGATTCGGATACGGGCAGCACGATTGCCGGCCTTTTTAGCACGTGTTTCGGCTGTTTCGCCTTCCTCTATGCCATCGTCGTGTGGCTGGCCACGCCGGGCCTCGTCATCAAATTCGCCGAAACCGGCGAGTTCTCCGATGGCCTCAAGTTCGGCGAGATCCTGAATTTCACGAAAGAGCATCTGGGCCAGATTTTCGTGGTCATCGTTGTGAGCTGGCTGGTTTACATGCTTGCAGGACTTTTCGGCACGCTGCTCTGCATTATCGGCCTGGTCTTCACCATGTTCTGGGCCAGCCTGGTGCAATATCACATGATTGCGCAGATCGGTCTGGCGCCCGAGCCGCCCGAGCGTCCGATGGAAACCCTCAGCCAGGCGAAGCCTGCTGAGGAACTGCCGGAGACTTCTCAGAGCAACGAGTGATCTGCGTTATTCTCACCCGACGCCCTGTCATCAAAGCCCCCGTGAAAGCGGGGGTTTCTTTCTCAATCCGACCATGAGCGAATCGTCCGGTCGCAAGCCCGAAGACAAGCGTTGGAATGACTGGATCGAGGAGAAGATCCGCGAGGCCCAGGAGCAGGGCCTGTTCGATGATCTCAAGGGCAAGGGCCGCCCCCTGCCCAATCGACGCAATCCCTTCTTGCCCGAGGAGCGGCAACTGGCGTATGATCTGCTGCGAGACAGCGGCCACACGCTTCCCTGGATCGAGGAGGGCAAGGAGATCGACGCCCGGATCGAGAGGGCCCGCGCGGCGCTGCGACGTCGCTATCGCTGGTATCTGGCGGAACGCGAGCGCCGTCCGGGCCATCGCCTCCTGGAGCTGGAGCAGGTCTGGCGCGCCTATCGCCGGGATTTCGAGAAAGAGGCGGCGCGTATCAACGCCAGCATCCGCATCTACAACCTGAAAGTTCCGACGGTTTCGTTACAGAAACACGTCATCATCCTGGAAGAGGAGTATGAGCGACTTTTCAGCGCAAGCGATTGAATTGCATCAGAGCAGTTTTGTTTTCGACGCCCATTGCGATACGTTGGGCCACGCTGCAACAGCCATTTTCTGGCGGCGCGATCTCGCGCAATGGGGCGAATGGGGGCATCTGGATTTGCCGCGCATGAAGGCGGGCGGCGTCAACGCCCAGATTTTTGCGTGTTTTCCGGGCGTCGAGCGGTTGAGCGCCAACGCCACCAGCGGCGCATTGCAGCGGCTGGAGGCCCTTTATGATCTAATCAGCAGAGCGCCCGATCAGATTACCCTGGTGACGACCGCGGATGATCTGGCACGGCTGACGCCCGATGGCCCCATCGGCGCCATCCTGGGCCTGGAGGGGGCCGAGGCGCTGGATGGGCAGATGAGTCTGTTCGCCACCTTCCACCGCCTGGGCGTGCGCAACATCGGCCTCACCTGGGACCCGCGCAATCCCGCTGCGGATGGCGTGGGCGCGGGCACGGACTACGGCCTGACTCCTTTTGGTCGCGACCTGGTGCAGGCCTGCAACGAGAAGGGCGTGATGGTGGATGTTTCGCATCTCAACGCCGCGGGCCTGGAGGATGTACTGGCTATCAGCAGCAAGCCTATCATCGCCAGTCACTCCAACGCCCGGGCCGTGGCGGATCATCGTCGCAATCTCACCGATGACCAGATTCGCGCCATCGCCGACAATGGCGGCGTCATCGGCGTCACCTTCGAGCGAAGCTTTTTGAATCCCGATTACGAAAACGCCAGCCTTGAAGACCTGCTGAATCACATCGATCATCTTGTCAACGTGGCGGGCGTGGAGCATGTGGGCCTGGGCTCCGATTACGACGGATGCACGCCGCCGCCCGAATTGGCCAGCGGCGAGAAATATCCGCTCATCACCCAGGGACTGCTGCGCCGCGGCTACGCCTCCGACGTCATCCGCAAAATTCTGGGCGAAAACTTCCGCCGGGTTTTCCTCGACGTCCTGCCATGAAAGATGATACTGGACACTGGCGTTTTTATTCTAACCACAAATTCCCACAGATTTTCACAGAAAAAGGAGAAAAATCAAACAAAAAATCTGTGAAATCCGTGTAATCTGTGGTAAAAAAGACCGTTTCGAGTGGCCAAAATAGTTTTCGCCAGACTCCAGGATGATAGAACGCAGAAAAGACGGGAAGGTCTGATGCACACAGATTTTCGCAGATTGTTTTGATTTTATCTGTTTTCATCTGCGTAGATCGGCTCTTTCTGCGTCATCTGCGTTCTATTTACGAAGCAGGCGCCACGCGCGGCGGCGCACCGATACGGACGAAAATTCCTCGTTACGTCATTCCGACGACCGCAGGGAGGAGGAATCTCCTCGTTTGCATGGGGATTTCTCGGTCGCTGCGCTCCCTCGAAATGACGTAGGAGAGCCTATTTACGGAACAGTCCAACGGCGGGCGAGCCCGCGCCGATACCGATGAAAGACGAGGACACGGATTGACACG
>JALWDV010000320.1 GCA_027036755.1 Anaerolineae bacterium | reverse complement strand
GGGCTGGGGTGGGGGCCAGGTCCAGCGGCCAAGGCTGCAAAACTGACGAACGCTGTCTTGAACGTTGGCTCAGCAGGCCTACCTTAGTAGTTACGTTTTTTCAGGAAAGCCGAACTTATTTGTCATCCAAAACATCGATGCCGGGCAGGGGCTTGCCCTCCAGGAAGACCAACGACGCGCCGCCGCCGGTGGAGACATGCGACACCTTGTCGGTCAGGCCCGCCTGCTTGATGGCCGCCGCCGAATCGCCGCCGCCGATGATGGTGGTGGCGTCCTGCAGATCGGCCAGGGTTTGGGCGATGGCGAAGGTGCCCTTGGCGAATTTGGGGAACTCGAACACGCCCAGCGGCCCGTTCCAGACCACGGTTTTGGCTCCGGCCAGCATCTGCTGAAACGCGGCGATGCTCTCCGGGCCGATATCCAGCACCATGCGGTCGGCGGGAACTTGATCCGCAGGAACGATCACCGCGTCCGCGTCCGCCTTGAATTCGGCGGCAGCCACCACATCGATGGGCAGATGCAGCCGGTCGCCCGCCTCGTCCAGCAGCGCCCGGGCCAGCTCGACGGCGTCCTGCTCCACCAGCGATTGGCCCATCTCGTAGCCTTTGGCCGCGAAGAAGGTGTTGGCCATGCCGCCGCCGATGATCAGCCCATCCACCTTGGTCAACAGATTGCGGATGACGCCGATTTTATCGGAGACCTTGGCCCCACCCAGGATGGCGTAGAAGGGGCGCACGGGGTTGTTCACCGCGTTGCCCAGGAACTCGATCTCTTTTTCCACCAGGAAACCGGCCACGGCCGCGCCCCCTTTGGCCCGAACGGCCTGGGGCACAGCCACCATCGAAGCGTGAGCTCGATGACAGGTTCCGAACGCATCGTTCACGTAATCGTCGCCAAAAGCGGCCAGCTCCGCTGCGAATCTGGGATCGTCTTTCTTTTCGCCCGGATCGAAGCGCAGATTTTCGAGCAGCACCACATCGCCCGGCTGCATATCCTTGACCAGAATCTCCACGCTGGGGCCAACCACAGCGCTGGCCATGCGCACCCGATAATCGGGCAGCAGGTCTTGCAGATGATGACTGACCGGAGCCAGGCTCAGGCGGGGATCATATTTGCCCTTGGGGCGGCCCAGATGCGACATCAGCACCAGCCGCGCGTCCCGCTCCAGCAGATAGGTGATGGTGGGGAGGGCCGCGCGAATGCGGGCGTCATCGGTGATCTGGCGATGCTCATCCAGCGGCACGTTGAAATCCACCCGCACCAGCACCCTGCGTCCTTCCGGGTTCAAATCCCGCACGGTTTTCTTGTTCATAACATCCTCCACGCGAAAAGACCTCGGAGGTCATGGCTGGCCTCCGAGGTCTTGATTGGCTAAACGCCCTTGTCGTAGATGTATTTGCAGAGGTCGGCCACGCGGTTGGAGTATCCCCATTCGTTGTCGTACCAGGTGACGACTTTGACCATATCGCCATCCAGCACCTGGGTGAACTGGGCGTCGATGATGGAGGAGCGGGGATCGCCTTTGAAGTCCATGCTGACCAGCGGCTCTTCGCTCACGCCCAGGATGCCCTTCAGGGGGCCGTTGGCCGCGGCGCGGAACGCATCCAGCAGCGCCTCGGTGGTGGTGGGCTTTTCGATGGTGGCCACGAAGTCCACGATGGAGACGGTGGGCGTGGGCACGCGCATGGACATGCCGTCGAACTTGCCCTGCAGCTTGGGGATGACCAGGCCCACGGCCTTGGCCGCGCCGGTGGTGGTGGGAATGATGTTGATGGCCGCGGCCCGGGCCCGACGCAGATCCTTGTGCACCAGATCCAGGATGCGCTGATCGTTGGTGTAGGAGTGGATGGTGGTCATCAGGCCCTTGACGATGCCGAAGTTGTCATCCACCACTTTGGCCGCGGGGGCCAGGCAGTTGGTGGTGCAGGAGGCGTTGGAGATGATGTCGTGTTTGGCGGGATCATAGTCGCCCTCGTTCACGCCCAACACCACGGTCAGGTCGGGGTCGGTGGCGGGAGCGCTGATGATGACCTTCCTGGCGCCCGCATCCAGATGCAACGCGGCCTTGTCGCGGGCGCGGAAGAAACCGGTGGATTCCACCACCACATCGATGTTCAGCTCGCCCCAGGGGAGATCCGCAGGATTGCGCTGGGAGAAGACCAGGATTTTCTTGCCATCGACGATGAGATGGCCTTCGTCATCCACCTGGATGTCCGCATCGAAGCGGCCATAGTTGGAGTCATACTTCAACAGATGGGCGTTGGTTTCGGTGGGAACCAGATCGTTGACGGCAACGACCTCGATATCCTCGGAATAATTTTCTTTGATAGCCTTGAAGACCTGGCGGCCGATGCGGCCAAAACCATTGATTGCAACTCGTAAAGTCATTTTTTCCTCCACGGAATTTTTATTTGAGGGATTTCTTTTTTGATAGCGATGACCGAACTCAAAAGCGTAATTCATCCAACTGAGGATACTCTAAACCAACGAAATTGGCAAGTTTGGGGCGCATAAACGCCGATTTGAGAGCGTCTGAATTCGGTCAGAGTAGCGCTTGCCACGCCCGCCCGACGATGCCCCCCTGGCATCGCGCCCCCTGGCACACCTCACCCCAACTTGCTGATCCTGCCGCCGGTGTGACGGCTCAGCAAATCCATCAACGCCCGGGCCATCTTCTCGGGATCATGCCGCCACGGACGCTCGCTATCCTGCAAAGGAGCCGTCACCAGTCGATAGCCGCCGGTTTGCTCAGCGGGCAAAGGCACCCATTCCGACGCCCCGCCCGGAGGCGGCGCAGCCGGGATTTTGTCATTGGCCAGCACATAATGGAAGAGATTGCGCCCGGCGTGACGCTCCAGCGCGGCCACGTGGTCATCCACATCATAGCCGTCGGTCTCGCCCGGCTGCGTGGCGATGTTGCACACATACACCTTCAGCGCCCGGGA
Organism: Anaerolineae bacterium; assembly: GCA_027036755.1. Taxonomy (GTDB): domain Bacteria; phylum Chloroflexota; class Anaerolineae; order J102; family J102; genus M2005. The sequence continues at coordinate 1,154 of JALWDV010000320.1, read as the reverse complement.
AGCGCGTAGCGCTTCGGCGATGCCCGGCACCAGCAAATTGGGGATGACGCTGGTGTACAGACTGCCGGGCCCGGCGATGATCATATCCGCGTTGAGGATGGCTTTGATGGATTCGGGGTAAGCGGGCGGATCGTCGGGCTCGAGATACACATGCCGAATGCGTTTGCCTCGCCCCAGCCTGGGGATGAGGGATTCGCCGTAAATGCGCTCCAGTCGCCCCGCGTCATCCTCCACATCCGCCAGCAATTGCACCAACGCCAGGGTGGAAGGCAACACCCGGCCCCGCACAGCCAGCACCCGATTGGACATGAGCAGCCCCTGCTCGAAGGAGCCGGTCACCCCCGCCATGGCCGCCAGATAAAGGTTGCCGAACGCATGTCCCCGCAGACCTGTTCCCTCGGGAAAACGATATTGAAACAGCCGCCGGGTGATGGCCTCGGCCTCGGAGAGCGCAGCCAGATTGTTGCGGAAATCGCCCGGCGGCAGCAAGCCCATCTCTCGCCGCAGCCGCCCCGAACTGCCGCCGTCATCCGCCACGGTGACGACTGCGGTGATGTTGCTGGTGTACGCCTTGACCCCGCGCAACACCGAGGGCATGCCCGTGCCCCCGCCAATGCAGACGATGCGCGGCCCCAGCTTGCGGCGCCGATGGCGATACACCTGCCTGGCCACATCCTCGCCGGGCTCGGTGAAAGGCTCCAGCAGCGTCTGACTGAGCCGCACCAGGGCCCACAACATCAGAAACAGACCAATCCCGCCGAAGATCACAGCCCGCGGCCACCGGGGCAAAAACTGCAACGAAAGCCAATACACCACGGGCGCACGGGCGCTGGCCATGTACGCCGTCCGCAGCAAAAAAGCCAGCCCGAAACTCATCAGCATGACGCCAAACATGAACAGCAGCAGCCAGCGTTTGACATGCAGGCCGGGAGTCAGCCAGATGCGGAGGGAGCGGATAAAACGTGGGTTACGCATGACCCGATCTTACCCTCATGCCCGCCAATGTGCAAACAAAAGCCCGGCAACAAGCCCCCCTCCCGGCCTCCCCCCGCTTCGGCTGACGCCTTGCAGGGGGAGGAGCCCGCTGGATTGCAAATCTGTCGGGCGGATGGTCATCTCCCTCCCCCGAACACGAGCGCAGCGAGTATCGGGGG
>JALWDV010000319.1 GCA_027036755.1 Anaerolineae bacterium | reverse complement strand
CTCCAAAGAACCCAATCCCAAAGACCCGCCCCTGCCCAGCCCCGGCCAATATCATCTGGCCCTGAAGAAAATGGCCGCCACCATCGCGGACGCGGGCCATCCCACAGTGGTGGGGCTGCAAGAGATCGAGAACATCGAGGTGCTGCAAGACCTGGTCGATGAGAAAGCCATAAAGGAGCAGGCGTACCAGCCCGTGCTCATCGAGGGCGCGGACGGCCGCGGCATCGATGTAGGCTATCTGGTGCGAGGCGACGCCGAAATCCTGGATGTGCAGCAAATCGATGCGCCCGAGGGCCTGACCAGTCGCCCGCCCCTGGTGATCAAGGTCAAGATGCCGCTGCCGGGCGGGCCGGTGGAGGTCTACGTCATCAACAACCACTTCTCCTCCATGTCCGCGGGCGTCGAGATCACCGAGCCGCGACGCACGGCCCAGGCCAAATGGAACGTGCACATCATCGAGGACATCATCCAGAAGGACGACCCCGACGCCATGATTGCGGTCATGGGCGATCTCAACTCCTTCTTCGATTCCAAACCGGTGCAGACCCTGCGGGACGCGGGCCTGAAGCACGTGCTGGACTTTTTGCCAGCGGATCAGCGCTACACCTACATCTTCCAGGGCGATTCCCAGGTGCTGGATCACATCCTGGTCACGCCCAACCTGTACGACCTGCTGCAAGACGTGGTGATCCTGCACGTGAACGCGGACTTCCCGCCCCCCATCCCCGACGACCCCTCACCCATTCGCAAGTCGGACCATGACCCCATCATCGCCATCTTCGGCCAATAGCCTGACAGAGGCGCGTCGCACTTGGCGTTGAAGTGCGAGGCGCCTCAAACCAGAACACATTATGAGTCCAACAGTTTTCAAGATAGGCGCTTATCGCTTTTTCTTCTTCTCCCGCGAAGAGCAGCGCAAGCATGTCCACGTCAGCACAACTGAGGGCGAAGCCAAATTTTGGCTCGAACCCGAGATCGAACTGGCAAATAACTACCGGCTTTCACGCAAACAGCTCAAACAGATTGAAGCATTGATCGAGGAGCATTATGATGAAATTGTCGACGCCTGGCGACGTCACTTTGGACGTTGAGATCACGCATATTTCCAGACATGGCATCTGGCTATTGGAACACGGGCGGGAGCACTTCCTGCCATACGACCAATTCCCCTGGTTTAAAGAGAGGACGATCCGCGAAATCCTGAATGTGCGGGAAGTGGCTCCAAATCATTTCTACTGGCCCGATCTGGATGTCGATCTCACCACGGAAATCATCGATCATCCCGAACGCTTCCCCCTGGTCGACGAAA
>JALWDV010000318.1 GCA_027036755.1 Anaerolineae bacterium | reverse complement strand
GGGTGCGTTTCAAAATTGGGGCGCGCTGGCCGACTGATGAATGTTGACAAAGTAGTCCTGTTTGGGCCAGGGCGCTTCGCGCCCGCCGCCAGCGCCGGGGGATGAAGTCCCCCGGCTAGAAACAGCGCCCCTGCGGGGCTAGCCGGATTTATCCGACGCTGTTTTGTAGCCCGGCGACTTCATCGCCGGGCGGACGTGGCAGACGCCACTCGGCAACGCTTGGCGACGGACGGTCGGGGAGGGAGATATGGGAGGCTGATGGCCCTGTCCCAAAGGCGGTCCTGCGTCCGCCAACCTGGTTCTCAACTCATTTGGGACGCCCCCAAATGAAAAACGCCCCCGGAAACCTCCGAGGGCGTTCTGTGACCCGCCAGGGACTCGAACCCCGAACCCGCTGATTAAGAGTCAGCTGCTCTGCCAGTTGAGCTAGCGGGCCACAACAGAACGAATTATAAATCACTTTTCGGTCGTCTGTCAAAAAATCCTCTGGGGCGGGATAACGCGTGGAAATCTCTTGTTGCGTCATTCCGACGACCGCAGGGAGGAGGAATCTCCTCGGCCGCCAGGGGATTTCTCGGTCGCTGCGCTCTCTCGAAATGACGTAATTCGAATCAGTTCTCATCAATTTCTAACATCCTTTTCATCTTCTGGTTACCTCGACGCCCCCTCGACGTGCTATAATTGAATGCCACTCATTCTTACCCGACTTGCAGTAGCCGGAGATTTCTATGACTGAAACCATTGCTCAACCCAAAATCGCCGCCAAAAACCCCAACAAAAAACTCAAATTCATCATCGGCGGCGTTATCATCGTTCTGGCCATCATCTATCTTGGCTATGGCGCTATCAAGAACACCGGCGCTTACTACATTCCTCTGGATGAGCTGAATCAGAACCCCCAGGCCTATGTGGGCAAGAACATCCGCGTCTCGGGCGCCATCATTCAGGATAGCGAGGACTGGGACGCCACCAATCTCATGCTCAAGTTCAAGATGAGCGATCAGAGCGGCGAGACCATTTTGGTCAGCTTTCATGGCAGTCGTCCCAGCAACTTCGATGAGGCCACCGAGGCCATCGTCGAGGGCAGCATCCAGCCCGATGGCACGTTCAAGGCGGATAATCTACTGCTGAAATGTCCTTCTCGCTACGAGGAAGCGCCGGACGCCAATCAGTATCAGGCTATCGATTAGTACGCGTCTAGAAATTAGTTCCCTTTCCCTGCCGGGCCGCCAGAGCTTCGCCCCCTCCCCGGCCCTCCCCCGCCAGTCGCTTCGCTCCCTTGCAGGGGAGGGAGCCGCTGGTTTGCAAAG
>JALWDV010000317.1 GCA_027036755.1 Anaerolineae bacterium | reverse complement strand
AGTCCCCCGGCTAGAAACAGCGCCCCTGCGGGGCTAGCCGGATTTATCCGGCGCTGTTTTGTAGCCCGGCGACTTCATCGCCGGGCGGACGTGGCAAACGCTTCCAACCGAAATGGGACGCACCCAATTCAAATGGGCGCGTCCCATTCGCTTGGGAGGCTAGATAATGCGCCGCGGTAGTTTCCTCGCATCCCTGTTGAGCGGGCCGCCCGACGCACTTTGCTCTTTCAATCGCGGATTGCTATAATGGCGCGTCACCCTCTCGCCCAGCGTGCGCAATCTCCCATGAATTTAGTCATCGTCATTCCCACCTACAACGAGGCCGCCAACATCGAAGCCATCACCGCCGAACTGCTGGCCCTGCCCGCGATCAAAGGCGAAAAGCACATCCTCATCGTCGATGACGACTCGCCCGATGGCACCGGCGACATCGCCGAAGCCCTGGCCGAACGCAATCCGGGCAAGGTCTCGGTGCTGCATCGCTACAAGGATCCAGGCCTGGGACGGGCCTATATTGACGGCTTTCGCAGGGCGCTGGACATGGGCGCGGACGTGATTGTGCAGATGGACGCGGATTTTTCCCATTCGCCCCAATACATCCCCACCTTTCTCGATATCCTGGAAAAGCACGAGGATGTGGATGTCGTGGTGGGGTCGCGCTATGTGGCCGGGGGGTTGCTGGATGAGCAGTGGAGTTGGTGGCGGCGATTCCTCAGTTGGTGGGCCAACGCCATCTACACCCGTCTCATTCTAAATTTGAATGTCAAGGATGGCACGGCCGGCTTCAAGGCCTGGCGCCGGGAGACGCTGGAGGGCATCGGCCTGGACCGCATCGATTCCAATGGCTATGTTTTTCAGGTGGAGATGGCTTACGTGGCCGAGCGGCTGGGCTACAAAACCATGGAGATTCCCATCTATTTCGAAGATCGGCGCATCGGCAAATCCAAGATGAGCATTCCGGTGAAAATCGAGGCGGCGCTTCGCACCTGGCAGATACGCATGAAACACAGACATCTCACGCCCGCAGATCGCATGCCCACCTCCTCCCAATCATCAGCCGTGAGCGAGGTTGTTGCATCATCGCCACGAAAGGATCGAAAACCGGTTTACTCCTGATCTGTGTGACGATAACGACGCCATACTCATTGCTGACGCCGTTCTGCTGACAGCCACCTGACGTTTGACGTTTTACTTGATTTTTGCGCAAAAATCGAGGGAGACCAAAATCATCCCGCACTTTAACAACTGAGGTAGATAGAGCGAGTCAACGCTGAATCACGGATTATCGAAATGGGTCAGCAGATGTTGCA
>JALWDV010000316.1 GCA_027036755.1 Anaerolineae bacterium | reverse complement strand
GCGCCGGTGATCGCGCCCTTCATGGGCCCGGACGCCCGATCCCAGTCGATAGGCGGGCCCGCGTGCAGCAGCAGGTTTTCGTGCATGCCGGGGATGACGTCGATGGCCTTGCCCATGCCCACCAGCACGGGACGGGCCTCCATCATACGACCGACTGCTTCGGCATTGGCTTTGTTGATGTCCATGATTTTGCCTCCGGTAGTTTGGGTTGAGAAAAGAGGGATCAGATGGTTGAGTTTTGCGATTGATGAAGAGAGGATGATACAGGTGTTCGTATTGTGAGATCAAAAAAATTCCGGCCATGGAGCGCGCAACCGGAAGATTAGTTTCGCAGATATTTTTGCTGAATGAAAGAATCACACGACCATCGCCAATGCGGGGAACAGCCCAACTTGTTTGCTTCGTTGCGAGAGATCCTGGGGAACATGTGGTTCCGGGAAGGTGAATGAAAGATGGTCGGAGAAGAATATCGGCGAAATGAAGTCCCGAAACGCCAATGTCTCGGGATTGACTGATGTTTCACCTGGGGCTCGACACAAAATCCCGAATGTCTTGATGTTTTCGGATCGAAGCCTTTTGCCTGCAACGTCAAACCCTTCGGCTATGCTCAGGACGGACTGTCATGGCGGAAATCCTGTTGTCGATAACGACTCGACGCATGACGCTCTGGGGCAAAGATTTCGGTGGGAAAACATGCCGCCGAATTTGTGTCAGGTTGCCAGACGTTCCATTATAGTCCAATGCTAAAATGTAAGCAACCCTGCATGAAATTTATAGAGGCCATATCATCTCATGTCACAGCTTGCCACACTTGGGGTCGTTTTTGAAGCATCGCTTTCCAAAACGAGCCTGTGACGGTTGACGCATCATTCACACGCTGGGCGGCAAACTCCCCGTATTCGCTCGGTGTATAGCTTCATCTCGTAGTTGGCCTTCTCCCTGGTGATCTTCAGGGCCTCGATGTGAGACGTAAGCGTCACAGGCGTCATGGGAACTGTGGGAGTATGGATTGGGTGCGTCCCCATGAGTTGAGAACCAGGTTGGCGAGCACAGGTCCGCCTTCGGGACAGAGCCATCAGCTTTCCTTATCTCCTCCCTCGCCCGTCTCAGAGCGGAGGAGGAACAAAAGGAGGAGGCTTGTCCCCAAGAGACTGAATTCATTCGGCCAGTGCCCGCCGCCAGCCCCAATCGTCGACTGATGAACATTGGCTGTACTGAAAAAACCTTCAACACGGAGGCACAGAGCGCACGGAGGAAGAAAAAGGTGAGATTTGGAGAGGAATTTCTCTGTGAACTACCACTATTTTCTC
>JALWDV010000315.1 GCA_027036755.1 Anaerolineae bacterium | reverse complement strand
GGGGAAATCGCCTCCTTTCCGCTTGCGGATTCTAAATTTGACATTGATGAATGACGTAATGTGACATTGTCAAGGTAGTTACGAATCAGAGGTGTTTGATCGTGTAAGTCGTCAGGGGGTCGGAGACAAGGGGACATTGGGCCGGGCCCGGACAAGCGCGCAGACACCGCTTTCCGCTGCAAACGCTGATGGAGGAAACGCCCATCGGGCCGTCCGCCATCGTCAACCGCCCCTTCTGCACCCAAAAGAGGATCATGCCTTCGAGTGCAGAGGGCTGGACGCCCAGCTTGCGGCTCAGTGCGCGCACGGTTATCGGGCCGGGCGCAGTTTCGATTTCGTGAAGGATGGCGTGGAGCATGAGGGGAAGTCTCAGGCGAAGAGGAGTTTGCCGCCCTGGAAGACGATAAACGCCGTGATCCAGCCCAGGGTAAGCTGGATGATGATGCTCATCCACATCCAGCGAGCGCCTAATTCCTGTCGCTGAGCGGCCATGGTGGCGACGCATGGACTGTAAAGCAGCACGTAAACCATGAACGCCAAGGCCGCCAGCGCGCCATAACCGCCGCTGCTTTCTTCAAATCCCTGGCGAATGGCTGTCATCAACGCGGGCTGCTCGGTTTCGGTCGTAGAGGGAAGGAGATTGACGCCAATAATGGCGGGAATGCTCTTGACAGTGTCCACGATGGCCTGGACCAGCGACGTGAGAGCGTCTTCCGTCTGGGCGATAAAACCGACATCTTCGACAGGGTGATCGGATTGGGGCGCATGATAAACCTGGGCCAGAGTGCTGACCACCACCTCTTTGGCGATGAAGCCGGAGAGCAAGGCGCTGGCGTTTTCCCAATTGCCAAAGCCCAGAGGCCTGAACGCCGGGCTGATGGCGCCAGCCAGATGAGCGAAGGCGCTGTCATCGACGGGCGTGTTGGCAAAGGAGCCCTCGCCGCCCACAGGAATGGCCATGAACAACCAGATGACAAGACTGACGCCCATGATAATGGTGGCCGCGCCTTCCAGAAAGGCCCGGGTGCGCTGCCACATTTCCGTCCACACATTGCGCACCGTGGGCATTCGATAGGCCGGAACTTCGATGAGCAGGGCGTTTTCTTCCGACTGCTTGAAGATGGTTTTGCGCAACAACAGGCCGACAATCAACGCCATGATGATCCCCAGGATGTACATGGCCAGCACGGCCACGGTGGCGTAGGCGGGAAAGAAGATGGTGGCGATAAGCACATACACCGGCAACCGGGCGCCGCAGCTCATAAAGGGCGCCAACAGGCCCGTGAGAATGCGGTCGGTGCGGCTTTCGAGGGTGCGAGTGGCGTAGATGGCGGGCACATTGCAGCCGAAGCCCAGCACCAGAGGCACGAAGCTCTTTCCCTGCAGGCCCAGTTTTCGCATGTATCGATCCATCACAAAGGCGGCGCGGGCCATGTAGCCGCTGTCTTCCATGATGGCCATGCCCATGTACAAAAACATGAGCACCGGCACGAAAACCAGCACGCCGCCCACGCCCGCCAGCAGGCCGTCGACGATCATGCTGGCGATCCAGGTGTCTTGCAAATGCGCCAGAGCCAGCAGTTCCATCACCCAGTGGGCGAAATGACCATTGACGAACGCATCGATCCAATTCACCAGAGGCGCGGCGACGTCGGTCGAGAGTTTGAAAACCACCCACATGACGCCAAAGAAAATAAGCAGCCCCCCGACCGGATGCGTGACCACGGCATCCACCCGATCGGAAAACGTGGGCCCCAGCGAGCGCCCCCGCACCACGCGCGACACCAACTTGTTGATCCAGGTGTAGCGTTCCTCCGCGATGAGCGTATCCAGGTCTTCGCGATACAGCTCTTGCAGGCGATTCGACTCTTCTTGCGCCAGCCTCAGCACGTCGGCGGTTTCGGGAACATCCACCATCTTGGCGATGCAGGTTTCATCCCCCTGCAACAGCCTCAGAGCCAACCATCGCACAGGATAGCGGCTTTTCAGCGGCTCATGTCGCTCGATGGCCCGGGTGATGCGCTCGATGGCGGCCTCGATGGGATCGCTGTAGCGGATGGGGGGCGAGAATCGCTGATCGGGATGCTCCCTGGCGGCGTGGCCTTCGCGGGCGACCTGCATCAGCGTCTCCGCCAGTTTATCCACCCCTATTCCCGCCCGGGCGGTCATGGGGATGACGGGAACGCCCAGCCGCCGCGACAACTCCGTCACGTCGATTTCCAGCCCCTGGCTTTTGGCCGCGTCCATCACATTCAGAGCCAGCGCCACATGGGGCGTCATCTCCAATATCTGAAGCGCAAGATAAAGATTCCGCTCCAGATTGGTGGCGTCCACCACCACGACCACGGCGTCCGGCCGCTCCTCGACGATGAAATCCCGGGCGATGACCTCTTCGGCGGAAAAAGCCGAGAGACTGTAAGCGCCCGGCAAGTCCACAATATGAAAAACGTCCGCCCCATACTTCCACGCGCCCTCTTTGCGCTCGACCGTCTTGCCGGGCCAGTTGCCCGTATGCTGGCTGGAGCCGGTCAGATCGTTGAAGATGGTTGTTTTCCCGGTGTTTGGATTCCCGGCCAGGGCGATGACGTATTCAGACATCCTCACCCTCGGGCGTCTTCACCAGGATTTTCTCCGCCATGCCCCGACCAATGGCGAGACGCGCCCCGCGCACCGCGATGAGGATGGGGCCGCCATTGACATGGACGGCCTGAATCACGACGCCGGGCGTCAGGCCCAATTCGACGAGGCGCTGCGAAAGCCGCCGCCCGGCTTCGATGCGCACGACCTGAACGGTCTCGCCCCGGTGAACGCTGCTGAGGGGACGGAGATTGTTTCGCTTGTCTTGCGTTGATGGCGATGTCGTTGATTTTGATGTCATGGAAGGATCAGTCAGGATTAGAATGGCGAGACGGCGTTTTTTCTGCAGGTCGGGTTTCTTGCAACGGGGTGACGTTGATTTGTCGGGCGATGTCGAAGCCCAGCGTGATGTGACGGCCACCCACTACCAAAAGCAGAGCCTGATCTTCAGCCGCGGCCAGCACTCTGACTTCGGTTCCCGGGCCGAAGTTCTGTACGCTCAGAAAATTCTTCAGCGGCTCATCGGCCAGAATGCTGACCACCCGGGCGCGTTGCCCCGCGCCCAGTGCGCTGAGGGGCTGCACCCTCCGCCCGGAGGCGTCGCCAGAAAGGGAGGGGATAGGTTTGTGCTGGGGGCTAAGGACGGGATGATCCAGGTAATCCGCCAATTTCTCCGCCAGATCATCGGGCGTGACATGCTCAAATCGGCAGGCGATATCCTCGGCGACTTGCGGAGAGACGCCCAGTTTCTCCGCAAGAAAAACCTCCCACAAGCGACGCTTGCGCAACACGCGCAAAGCAATGGCCTCGCCCTGTTCGGTGAGGGTGACGCCTTTGTAAGGCTGATACGCCACCAGTCCCCGGGCCTCCAGCTTGCGACACATCTGGTTGGCCGAAATAGGAGAAACATCCAGGGTCTCCGCCAACCGGGGAATGGGAACGGGCTCATCGCCTCGCGTGAGAAGCGCGATACGGAGCAAATACATCTCCGCCGCTTCTGACATGGGGTCGTATGTGTTATGGTCTACCATAAGAAAAGAGGGCGTTATTCAAGGTCGGATAATGATAAACGAGATAATCTCTGTGCGTCAAATTCCAATTGCGTCAGTATTTCCGCGCGCAACAAAAATCTCCGGCGGCTTTCGCAACCATCAAGACAACTTCTTTTTAGTCGTGCCATAAAATTGAGTGCAGAGTTCTCTCAGGGCGGATTCCCAATCCGCCCGGCATCTCACCCTCTGAAATCCAAAAGAACCAGGATTTTATCCGCGTTTCCGCCCATCTGCGTCGAGTGAACAGAGCGACATTAGCAGTTACGCGGCCGGCCGATAGGATGAACGCATTCCAATTTTTGGCGTTGATAGAGTATAATTGCGAGACAAAGCACATCCGTCCAGTTTTCAAGAGCACAAAACGTAACTACCTTGACAATGTCACATTACGTCATTCAGCAATTTCAAATTTAGAATCCGCCAGCGGAAAGGAGGCGCTTTCACCCCTCCCGGCCTCCTTTTTGCCCCCACCCCGAC
>JALWDV010000314.1 GCA_027036755.1 Anaerolineae bacterium | reverse complement strand
ACCCCACATAACGTCATATGACGTCTCATAATGCCGGATAACGTCATATTGCGCCACAAAACGCCACATAACGCCATATAACGCCACATACCGGCACATAGCGCCATATAACGCCACAAAACGCCAAACAACGCCAGATATCGCCATATTAGTTCACATAACTTCAAATAACAGCAGAGAACGAAAGTACACGTCACATAACGCCACATAATGCCACATAACGCCACATAGCGCCACATAACGCCGCATTACGCCACATAACGCCACAAAACGCCACAAAGCGCCACATAACGCGACATCACGCCACAAAACGAGACAAAACGCCACATGACGCCACATGACGCCAGATAACGCCAAATAACGCCACACAATACCGCATATCGCCACATAACGCCACAAAACCCCAGATAACGCCACACAACGCCACATAACGCCACATAACACCAGGTAACGCCAGAGAACATCACCTCACGGAACATAAGGCTACATAACCCCCATAACGCTCTATAACGCCACATAACGCCACATAACACCACATATCGCTATATTACGCCAAATAACGCTACATAACGTCACATAACGTCACATCATGTCACATAACGTCAAATAACGCTAAAAAACGCCACATAACGCCACATGACGCCAAAAACGCCAAATAACGGCTTAAAACGCCACATTACGCCACATAACGCCACATTACGTCATCTAACGCCACATAACGCATCATGACGACACATAGCGGCACATAACACCACATAACGCCAGATAAAGCTAAATAACGCTACATTACCCCACATAACGTGACATGACGTCACATGTCGTCAAATAACGCCAAATAATGTCATATTCCGTCACGTAACGCTACATAACGCCAAAAAACGCTACATAACGCCATATAACGCCAAATAACGCCATATAACGCCACATAACGCTACATACCGCCACATAAACCAGCATAGCATCACATAACGTCACATAACGTCACATAACGTCAAATAACGCCAAAAAACGCTATATAACGCCACAAAACGCCACATAACGCCACATAACGCCACAAAACGCCTGATAAGGCCACCTAACGCCACATCACGCCACATAACATGAAAAAACTTCACATAACACAACATGACGCCCGATAACCTAACATAACGCCACATATCGCCATATAGCGCCACCTCACACCATATATCGCCACATAACCACACCTAACGCCACATAACGCCACATAACGGTACATAACGCCTCGTAACGCCACATAACGCCAAAGAACGCCACATAGCGCCACATAACGCCAAATACCGCCACATAACC
>JALWDV010000313.1 GCA_027036755.1 Anaerolineae bacterium | reverse complement strand
GCAAAGCACGTCAAACGTAAAGCGTCAAACGTCAAAACGTGGCGAAACAGGCTCTTTTTGACGTTTGACGTATGACGTTTGACGGAGAAATCGTAAAGATGGTTTTGAATGAGAATGAACCATGCCATCAACTGGCATACGTTAGCAGTTACCGGACGGAACAAAAAACAAGCGCAACAATTCCAAATTTAGAATCCATAAGAGGCAAGGGGACGATTTTCCCCCTCCCAGTCTCCCTTTGGCCCCCACCCCGACCCTCCTCCGATACTCGCTGCGCTCGTGTTCGGGGGAGGGAGATGCTCATCTGCTACGCAAATTGGCAAGTTAAAGGTCTCCTCCCCCGCTTCGGCTGGCGCCTTGCTGGGGGAGGTCGGGAGGGGGCTTGTTGCCGGACCAAATTTGAAATTACTGGAAAAAACGCGTCAACGATTGCGCCCGTAGCGCTCGTGGCTGGAGACCCAATCGGTGGTGGAGATGGCCGCGGCCAGGGAAATCTCGCCCGCCAGCACGGTGGCGGCCACGATCTCCGCGAATTTCTTGACCTTGCCCTTGCCATAGCAGCCCAGGATCTCCAGATTCTCCCGCTGGGTGGCCAGGCCCGTGCCGCCGCCATAGGTGGCCACGATGAGGGAGGGGATGGTGATGGAGATGTAGAGGTCCTTCTCGGGCGTCAGCTCGGCGTAGAGGATGCCCGCTGAGCTCTCCGACACATTGGCCACATCCTGGCCCGTGGCGATGAAGATGGCGGTGATGCCATTGGCCGAGTGCAAACCGTTGTTGTTGGCTCCGGAGAGAAGCGCGCCTACATTGGCCACGCCGTAGTGATAGGCCAGGCTCTCCGGCTCCACCCTCATGCGCTGGATGAGCACGTCCCGGGGGATGGTGGCCTCGGCGATGACCCGCTTGCCCCGGGTGCGCATCACATTCACCTGCGAGGCCTTCTTGTCGGTGGCCAGATTCGATTCCAGATAGAAGCGAGTGATGTTGCCGGGATAATTGTCGATGATCCAGCTACTGGCGACGAAAGTGGCCCGGCCCACCATGTTCTGCCCGGCCGCGTCGCCCGTGGTGTAGTTGAAGCGCAGGTACGCGAACTTGTTGGAGAGATAATAATCGATGTAGGTCAGTTTGGCGACGCTGGATGTGCCCTCGGCCTCCTCCTTCACTTGCTCGAAATGCTCCTGCACCCAATCGACGAAATCCCGGGCCTCCCGGGCGCTGTCGAAGATAAAGACAGGGGCGCGCTGCATGGCGTCTCCCACCACCGTCACCGTGGCCCCGCCCGAAAGATTCAACACCTTCATCCCGCGATTGTAGGAAGCCACCAAAGTGCCCTCGGTGGTGGCCATGGGCACGATGAACTCGCCCTGGGCGTGCTCGCCATTGACCTGGATGGGGCCAGCGAACCCCAGGGGAATCTGCGCCACGCCCGTAAAATTCTCGATATTGCCTTTGGTGATGTGCGGATCGAAGGAATAGTGCGGGATGTGCTTCAAGCCCACGCCCGTGTACGCCTCGACGAACTTCTGCCGGGCCTTGATGATCTTTTCGGAATAGTCATCGATGGGATCGCGGGGAATGCCGACAACCTTCGCCTCTTTCTCGCTGATGGAATCATGCACCTTGACTTTCAGCTTGCCATAGTTCTTCGCTTCGAACTCGATCTCGATCTTGTGCTTGCCAGGCGACAGGGGGTCGATATCCATCACCACCTCCACCACCCGACGCAATGGCAGGAAAAGAGGCCGCTCCCTGAGCTGGTCGGGCGTCAGCGTCGTGCCCTGCTCATCCTCCACATGGAGCACAATTTTATCGAGGGGAACGCTCCGGCCATCGATCTTGACGCGTTGCAAGGAGGTGAGCGTCACATCGGTGAGACGATTTTTGAGCTTGAATGCAACGCCCTCGCCTGAATTGCGAAGACTGCCGAATGTATAGAGCTGCTTCAGCAACATGCTGGGAATGCGCATAGGGCTTCACCTCCTTACGGTTGGAGAATGGGGTTGGGTGGGTGGGAGAAAGGAAAAAATACGGGCGTGGTTCAGATCGCCCATCCTACATCTTTGCAATTCCATGTGATCAACGCCTGGCAAAGTGCGTCAAACGTAAAGCGTCAAACGTCAATGCGTGACAAAGAGGCTCTTTTTGACGTTTGACGTATGACGTTTGACGAGGAAATTGTAAAGATCGTTTTGAATGAGAATGAACCATGCCGAAAAACGCGTTATGTCGTCTTACTTGCAAAGCACCGCCCGAATCTGCGCCTGGGAGACAGGGCCCGAACGCAAAATCGCAGGAGGATCGCAGGTGAGATCGAGAATGGTGGAGGGCTCTCCGCCCGGCGCGGGCCCGCCATCGATGATTGCATCCACCCGGCCATGGAGCTGGGCCCGGGCCTCCTGCGCGGTGCGGGCGGGTGGATGGCCCGAGAGATTGGCGCTGGTCACGGCCAGCGGTTCATCCACCAGACGCAGCAACGCCAGCGCCAGAGGATGATCGGGGATGCGAAGGGCCACCGTGTCGCCGCCCGCGGTGACGATGGCGGGCAGGGCGTCGGTTTTGGGCAGGATGATGGTCAACGGTCCGGGCCAGAACGCCTCCGCCAGCTCCCGGAAACCGGGTAAAATCCGGGCAAAATCCTCCACCCCGCCCGGTTCAGCCACCATGACGGGGATGGGAAGCTCGGGCGGGCGTTGCTTGGCCACATAAATCGCGGCGACCGCGTCCGCGTTTCGGGCCAATGCCGCCACGCCATAAACGGTGTCCGTGGGAAAAACCACCAGTCCGCCGCGGCGGAGCGCCGTTGCAGCCTCATCAAGTTGTTCGGGAAGGAGAAGTCGGGTTCGAACGGTCATAACAACGTTTTATCCTACCATCTTCAGCGGCGTTTACAAAAAATGATGCGGGTGAGTCCCAAATGATATTCACGACCTCTGTGCGATTCAATGCAGTTCCGCGAGATGTTTTTTCGCCCTGCGGCACGATTGCGCCAAAAACCATTTGCAAGAAACCCAATTGTAGTTTATATTTCTTTTCGTAATCCTTTCCAGCCTTCTCGCGCTTCGCGCGGTAGCCCGCCATCTTCACCAAGGAGGAGAAAAATGTCTGATTATCGGCGAATCAGCATCATACTCGGCGCGTTTCTGATCCTCGCGCTGATGCTCACGGCCTGCGGCAGCCAACCCACGCCCGCCCCCGTGAAGCCCGCAACCCAGGCGCCCACAGCCGCTCCCACCAAGGCCCCTCCCACCGAGGCGCCCAAAGAGGAAAAGCCCACCGAAGCGCCTACCGCCGCGCCAACCGAAGCGCCCACGGCAGAGCCCACTGAAGCGCCCGCGGCGGAAGACCTGCTGGATGAAGTGAAAGCGGCGGGCAAGCTGGTGGTCTCCACCGACCCCAACTATGCGCCCCAGAGCTTCCTCAACGACGCAGGCGAGCTGGACGGCTTCGACGTGGACGTGGCCAAAGAGGTGGCCAAGCGCCTGGGCGTGGAGGTGGAATTCGTCACGCCCGAGTGGGACATGATCACCAGCGGCAACTGGAGCGGGCGATGGGATGTCAGCATCGGCTCCATGACCCCCACCGAACCCCGCTCCGAGGTGCTGTGGTTCACCGATCCCTACTACTACGTGCCCGCATCCTTCGCGGTGCACAAGGATAACACCGACATCAAAACCCCCGACGACCTGACCGGCAAGCGCGTGGGCCTGGGCACCGCCACCACCTACGAAGATTATCTCAAGGGCGAACTGGCCATCATGGGCGGCGGCGAGATCATGTACGATCCGCCCAGCGGCGTGGAGATCGCGCCCTATCCCACCGATGGCGACGCTATCCAGGACCTGGCCCTGGGCGACGGCGTGCGCCTGGATGCGGTGATGTCCGCCCAGCCCACCATCCAGACCGCCATCGACAGCGGCGTGCCCCTGAAATACGTGGGCACCCCCGCCTTCTACGAGCCTCTGGTCTTCGCCCTGGATAAAAGCCGCGGGCCGTCGGACAAAATGCTGGCCAAACTCAACGAGATCATCGCCGAGATGCACAAGGACGGCACATTGACCAAGCTCTCGGAGAAATGGTACGGCATCGACTACACCACCGTCGTCGC
>JALWDV010000312.1 GCA_027036755.1 Anaerolineae bacterium | reverse complement strand
GTCGAGCTGACCGATGACAGCATCACCGTGGAGCGCGTCTCGGGCCAGGCCCGCCTGACCGTGAAAGCGCCGCTGCCGGTCGTTGTCTCGGTCATCAAGGAGATCGGCGAACCTCGTTATCCCACCTTCATCAATATCCGCAAGGCGGCCCGGGTGAAGGTGCCTGTGCTCACCGCCGACGACTTGGGCGTAGCCCCCCCTGCGCCGGTGATCCATCTCAGCAACTTCCGCAAACCGCCCGCCCGCGACGCTCATGTGAAGCTATTCGAGGGATCGCCCCAGGAAGCCGCCGCTGCGCTGGTTGACGCGCTGCTCGAAGAAAAGGTTTTGTAAGGAGGAGATGACAATGAAATTCCTGGTTTACATCGAAACCGATAGCGGCGACGTGGTCGCCAGCAGTTGGGAGGCCCTGGGCGCAGCCCTAAGCCTCAGCGACGACGTGGAAGCCGTGGTTATCGGCGATAAGATCAGCGTCGTCACCGAAGAAGCCGTCGAGCGCGGCGCCAAGAAGGTGTATGTGGTCGAGGACGAAACCCGCGCCCTCTTCGATCTGGAGCGGCATCTGGCCGATGTGAAGAATGCACTGGAGCAGAGTGGCGCTGACGCATTTCTGGCCTCTCACACCAGCAATGGCCGGGACCTGGCCGCGGCGCTGGGAGCCGAAAAAGGCGCTGGCGTCATCGCCGACGCCCTGGAGCTGAGCCTGGAAGGCGATGGGCTGAAGGGCGTGCGCGGCATCTACACCGGCAACATCCTGGTGGATGTGACGGTGGACGGTTCGCCTCAGATTGCCACCCTGCGCCCGCGCTCATTCGCTCCCGCCGAAAAAGGCGCAGGCGGCGACGCCGAGGTCGTGCTGATGGACCCGGCGGACGTGGACAGCCCCTACGAAGTGCTGGGCGTGCAGCGGGCCGAGAAAGGCGAGGTCAGCCTCACCGAGGCTGGCATCATCGTCTCCGGCGGCCGCGGCGTGGCCAAAGACCCCGAGCAGGGCTTCGATCTCATCCGCGAGCTGGCGGGCCTGCTGGGCGCGGCCGTGGGCGCTTCTCGCGCCGCGGTGGACGCGGGCTTCATCTCCTACGATCATCAAGTGGGCCAGACCGGCAAGGTCGTCCGCCCCGATCTCTACATCGCCGCCGGCATCAGCGGCGCGGTGCAGCATCTGGCGGGCATGGGCTCCAGCAAGATCATCGTGGCCATCAACAAGGACGAGGAGGCCCCCATCTTCAGCGTGGCCAACTACGGCATCGTGGGCGATCTCTTCCAGGTCGTGCCCGCCATGTCCGAAGCCGTGCGCGAGAAGCTGGGCAAGTAATCGCCATCGTCACGCATCAAGCATTTCAAACCTCCGGGGCTATCGCAGCCTCGGAGGTTTTTTGTGGGGGAGGCAGGGGGATTGATGTCTGGAACTGCACCCGGCCATAGCGCCATTTCACCCAACCCAGAATGAGCAGTGCGCCGACGCCGATGGCGATGAGCCCGATCAGGCCCGCTTCGGGGCCGAATGCGCCGCCCGTCCACATCTCGGGCCCCTTCTGCTCGATGGCGATGAAGGTGACGCTGTTAAATGATGTGCCGCTGACAGGGAAGCCGAACACATTCCCCTGAAAAAAATTCCAGGCGAGATGTAAACCAATGGGCAATGCAAGATTATTGGTAAGGATATAGCCCAGCCCCAAAAACAACCCAGCCATCATCAGATTGGCCGTGCTGACAGTGCTGGCATTGGGATTCCCCAGGTGCATGAGGCCAAACAGGCTGGAGGAGATTAGCCAGGCCAGAAACAGGGCGACGACGGGCCGCCAGAATTTGAAATTGAGTCCTTCGGCCAGATTGTGCAGCAGATAGCCGCGAGTCATTATTTCTTCCAAAAAAGCGCCACCGATAAATAATATCAGAGCGATGAAAATGGCGGGGATGAATGAAATGCTGCCCGGAGAATGCAAGAATCCGACGATCTGCACCCAGCCCAACGCGTATTCCGTGCTAAAGATGCCGATCATCAATAGCGATCCCAAGAAGAGTCCGAAGACGAAATCCCAAAGCCACTGTTTTCCCATTCGAAACCCATAATCGCTGAAAGGTCGCTTATCCACAAAACGCCCGATAATCACCAATGTGAGCAACAATGCCATCACGCTGATGTTTTCGCTGATAGCCGATAGCGCCAAATCTTTGGCTACCATCTCGTCGTGCAACACATCGGAAATGCCGGGCAACAAAAAGTAGATGAACGCCTGAACTGCTGCGACGATGACGGCGAGAAACAATGCGAAGACCACCAGCCGCAACAAAAAACGAAGACGTTGTTCATCTGTATTCCAGAAAAACCATTTGATGCGAGTCATAATGAAAACCTCCAGATGAATAAAAAGGCTCAATTTGATTTCAAGGGGCATTGGCTTTGCCAGACCCACCGAATTCGCAATCCGCCCGGCATCTCACCCCCTGAAATCAAAAGGGTGCGTCCTATTTCGGGTGAAGAAACAGCAACGTCGCCAGCGCCGGGGGATGAAGTCCCCCAGCTAGAAACAGCGCCCCTGCGGGGCTAGTGCAAGGAGGCGTAAGTTGTTGAATAGTTAGCTGCTTGCGCTTGCGTCCAGCCGGATTCGCAATCCGGCGGGTTAAACGGGAAAAGTGCGCCAGATCGCACATCCGGCGCGGCGCATTATCATAGCAAACCATGCAATCATTTCGACTTTCGTATACTAGCCGGATTTATCCGGCGCTGTTTTGTAGCCCGGCGACTTCATCGCCGGGCGGACGTGGCAAACGCTTCCAACCGAAATGGGACGCACCCAAATCAAAAAGAACCAATAAAAATATCGGTGAGTTATATGTATTTACGCAAATAACGGCGTTGAGTTTCAGATACGCCTTTCGAATAGCCGCACCCAGTAATCGGACTCCTTCACTCTCCCCTTATCCTGAAATCCTTGCGCCCGATAGTATTGTTTCAGGAACCCATTGCCATCCCAGCAATCCAGGCGCAGGCGAGCCTTGCCCCGCCGCTGGGCGGCTCGCATCGCTTCGTCCAGAATCCGCCCGCCCCAATCCCGGCCCGCGGCCCAACGCGCGACCACCAATCCGCTGAGGTAGAGGGCGTCATCGGATGTGTCGGGCCAGCAGGAGGGGGTGATCTCGGTCAGCAGACAGCCGCCCGCCAGCGCACCGCCCTTCGTCGCCAGGATGAGAACGCCGCGTCGGAGCTTTGTCAGCAGCTCGGGCCGGGCCGCTCTGTGTTCGCCGGGCCGCCATTGGCGCACGCCCCGGGCCCACAGCCACGCCGCGGCCTCCTCCACCAGCTCGATATAGGCGTCGAGGCGATCTTCGAAGGCCTCGACAATGACGGTTTCGTCATTCATTGGCAGCTCGCTCGGAAACGCTATCCTGTAATAATTGAGATGGGTTTTTGTGGTTCTTTTGGATTTCAGGGGACATCGAATCCGCTGGATTGCGAATCCTCCACGCGCCTCACCCTCGAATCCTGTTGGGGATCACGGATTAACCATTGGGGATGTCATTTTTTGCGATCGCATCCGTTGAGGCCATAACTTTTTGTGTCGTTGTTCGTCTTAATTTTAGAGGTGTTTTCACGCGTTCGTGAATGGAACGTAGAAAAAACTGGTAACTGTTAAGGTGCGCCATGAGGTTGCCTTTTCCGCTCAAACCTGACAGGTTTTCGTAAACCTGGCGGCAGGATGTGCGAGCAACGAGACGTGCGAGGCTTTGTATCGTCGCCAAAGGAATCTAACAGGTTGGTTCAAGGGAATGTAATCATACACGCACCCTCTAACAAGGCAAAAACCGCGACGACACGAGGACGCGAAGGGTGAGAAATAAGGATTTTCTTCGCGTCTTCATTCCTTCGAGCCTTCGTGGCAATACATTTTTGAGGTCGAATCAGACTACCTGAGCAGTCGCCATGAGCGATTGCTCACCACATAACGAACGAAAATGGAACGCAGACACATCTGATGTCCGCAGATTCTCGCAGATTATTTTGATTTTAGTAACTACTAAGGTCGCCACCCGAAAACCACCAAGAACACTAAGACACAAAGGCACAAAGGGGAATTTATACATTTTTTCTTCGTGTTCTTAGTGCCTTTG
>JALWDV010000311.1 GCA_027036755.1 Anaerolineae bacterium | reverse complement strand
GCTCCAGGCATCGAACTCAGAATGACAACAGCGTTAGCTTTGTTCTTTCAGCTGACGTCGGTCGCTGAGTTATTGTCCGGACTACGCTGACGCCGACTTGGCGTTTTCGTCGGCAAGAATTCCGACGTCAGCCCTTCCTGTATCTGCCACCGTCCGTCTGTCCATCAATTTGTTTATCTGTCCGTCTGCTAATCAGATTACCGAATATTACCGCGTATAAATCGAGGTCGATATATCTGAAAATATCACTAAAATAGCCACCCCTCGAAAAGTTCGAACCAAATTTATGCATTATTCCAAAAATGGCAAAATATCTTAACCATGTTATTGCGTTTGAGCGATATTAGATGGTTTTAGTGGGTTCTTATCATATCATACTTTGTCCAGTTCACGTCAAGATACTAAACATTTGATAATATTTTCTGTAATGAAATTATTTATTGCTCATACGACGGCTTCGCAAAAAACTAATTACTTTGCATCCATTCCAATATTTAATTCGACTAAATTAAAACGCATTAATTTCTGAGTCCTATATCAATTACTTTACAACTATATAAACAGTGATCATTGGTAATGCCTTGATGGCAACAAACACAAACTGTTAATCTTTATTCAAATGTCATATATGCTAATTTACGGTCGGGCTGTCTATATGTCTGGTGGTATATGTATATTGACATGTTGATTAAGTGAACCAAGTCGAACCGGCATATAATAACTCTAATATCGTTCACTCAATTGATGCTGTTAGAGGCAGATGCCAACTTCTGGATTTATTTAGGCAAGCCTAAAATATTGGGGGGGGGGGGGCTTGACTTATACGCGGTAATATATACGGTAGTCTATCTGTCTATCTATCTGTCTATCTTGAAGAATTTATGGGCGAACACTCTCCAGCGTTAATAAGGCGAAATAACGGTTAAACATTATTCATAGCTAAGTTTGAACTGAGCACGTGGAGGAGTGACTGGTGAATACGCTATTATTCTGTCACGGAGACCTTATATTTCCCTGGAGGCCTATAACTAAACGTCTAGTCATCAACGGGATAATACACTCCCCAGTCATAAAACCACCGACTGAGTGACGGACTCACTCACTCACTCACTCACTCACTCACTCACTCACTCACTCACTCACTCACTCACTCACTCACTCACTCACTCACTCACACACTCACTCACCCACTCACTCACTCACTCACACACTCACTCACTCACTCACTCACTCACTCACTCACTCACTCACTCACTCACTCACTCACTCACTCACTCACTCACTCACTCACTCACTCACTCACTCACTCACTCAC
>JALWDV010000310.1 GCA_027036755.1 Anaerolineae bacterium | reverse complement strand
TTGGGAGGATGTGCCGATGACCACGTCCAGGCCGTCCACGCCCGTGTCCAGGGCGATCTTGGCGTCGTCGATGCGGCAGCGGATGTGGGTGAGGATGCGGGCGTTGAGGCCCAACCCGGTGATGGCCCTGAGGTCGGCCATGCTGCCGGGCGAGGCCAGGGGAGAGGTGAGCTCCAGGTACTCGACGCCGAACGCGTCCAGGGCGCGGGCGATGCGGACTTTGTCCTCACGGGTGAAGTTGGCGCCAATGAATTGTTCCCCTTCGCGCAGGGTGGATTCGATGATGTGGTAGTTTTGGAGGGACATGGTTGTGTATCCTTTCAGGAAATTACTGGAATTGAATGATTGCCGGGAGGATTGATGCGTGAAGCGTGATGCGTGAGAAGAATGAACTGATTACCTGAATCGCGTACAGCTCACATTTCACATTTCCTCCAAAACGGCTTCGATGGCGTCGATCGCGTAGGTGAGATCTTCTTCCGAAATCACCAGGGGCGGGAGGAGGCGGAGGACGGTTGCGCCCGCGGGCAGGGCCAGGACGCCCCGCTCCTGCAAGGCCCGCAGCACCGGCCCGACCTTGATCTTCAGCTCGATGCCGATCATCAGGCCCAGGCCGCGCACCTGGCGGATGAGGGGGCTTTCCGACGCGCTTAAGCGTGTTTTGGCAAGCGCACCCAGGTGCGCTGCCCGCTGCGGCAATCGTTCCTCCTGCAACACGCGTAGCGTGGCCCGGGCCGCGGCCGCAGCCAGGGGATTGCCGCCGAAGGTGCTGCCGTGGCTCATCCGCGGCAGCACCCCCACCCGCGGCCCGAGCAGCGTCGCGCCCATGGGCAGGCCCCCGGCGATGGACTTGGCCAGGGCCAGGATGTCGGGCGTGACGCCGTAGTACTCGCTGGCGAAGAGCGCACCGGTGCGCCCGAAGCCCGTCTGAATCTCGTCGAGAATCAGCAGCGCGCCGTGCGTGTCGCACAGGTCGCGGGCCGCTTGCAAAAAGGCGGGATCCGCGGGCCGCACGCCCCCTTCGCCCTGCACCGGCTCCAGCAGCACCGCGGCGGTGGCGTCGCTCACCGCGGCCTCCAGCGCTGCGATGTTGTTATAGGGGATGTGGGTGAAGTCGGGCACCAGGGGCATGAAGGGGCCGCGGTATTTTTTGTTCCAGGTGGCGGAGAGCGCGCCCATGGTGCGGCCATGGAACCCGCGCATTGCGGCCACGATCTTCCGGCGTCCCGTGCTGATGCGGGCGAACTTGAGAGCCGCCTCGATGGCCTCTGCGCCCGAATTGCTGAGGAACGCCCGGTTCAGCTCGCCCGGCGCCACCGCGGTGAGCTCGGCCAGATACGCCGCCCGCACGTCATTGTAGAAGATCTCGGGGCAGGAGATGAGGGTTCGGGCCTGCTGGCTGATGGCCTCAGCGATGGCGGGGTGGCTGTGGCCCAGATTGGCCGCGCCCTGGCCGCCCGCGCAATCGATGTAGCGCCGTCCCTGGTCATCCCAAAGATAAGCGCCCTGCCCGCGCACGATGGTCAGATCCCGCTTGGGGTACACGCCGGAAGTATGAGTTGATTCAATTTTTTGTGTGGTCATTGACATCGTTGCTGTTGGCATAAAAGACTCCGAGAGAGGAAGCAAAGTGTTCAGTGTTCAGTATTCAGTGTTCAGACCAGTAACGTTTATTCACTGGGCACTGAATACTGACTTACTGAACACTGAATACTGTCCCCGCTCCTGCCAGCGCCGACGCGACCGGGTTTTCGATGCGGGAATCGGCCAGGATGGCGCGGGGCACGCCGCCCGCCAGGGCTTCTTCTGCGGCCAGAACCTTGCGTTTCATCCGGCCCTGAGCGGCTGATCGGGCCGCGTCCAGCGTTTGGGATGTGACGCGGCGGATGAGAGAAGTGGGATCGGGGAAATCCGCCAGCAGGCCCGGCACGTTGGAGAGGATGATCAGCGCATCCGCCCCCAGAGCCGCGGCAATGGTCGCGGCAGCTCGATCGCCGTCCACGTTCAGACGCTCGCCCCGCGTGCCCAGGGCCAACGGGGCCACCACGGGCGTAAAGCCAGCGTCCAGCAAGACGCGCAGCACATCCGCGTTGGCTTCCCGAATCTTGCCCGAGTAATCATCGCGGATCACCCGCTGGCGGCCATTTTCAACCGCGCGGATGGCCCGTTTGCGCTCGGCCACCAGCAGCCGTCCATCCACGCCCGAAAGTCCCACCGCATTCACGTTTCTGGTCTGAAGATCGGCCACCAGGCTCTTGTTCACCTGGCCCGCGGCCGCGGCCACGAAAATCTCCAGCATGGCGGGATAGGTGTAGCGACTGAGATGCCCGCTGGGCGATTGAATCTGGCGGCGATCCAGGCCCGCCTGGTCGGCCAGGGCGTTGGCCGCAGCCGAGGCGCCGTGCACCAGCACGATGCGATAGCCTTGGGCCAGCAGGCCGGGCAATTCATCCAGCAGCGGGGCCATATTCACGCCCTCGCCGCCGCCGAGTTTGATGACGAGTGTCTGGTTCATGGTAAAAACCTTGAAAGCAATTTTTGAAATCGAATAGGATTTGTGTGGGTGAGAGAACTCGTCAAGCGAAAAACGTCAAACGTCATGTTCAACTGGGATTGGCTTTGACGTTTTACGAATGACGTTTGACGCATCACACCGGATGCAGACCTGAGAACGTCAACCCGACTGTTTCGTCGAATCCGAACATCAGATTCATACACTGCACCGCGGTTCCGGCCGCGCCTTTGCCCAGGTTGTCGATGGCGGCCAGGGCTGCCAGACGCCCGGTCTCGGACTGAAGCTGCCAGCCCACATCGGCCAGATTCGTCCCCCACAGCAGTTTGGGCTCCGGGTGGCGATAAATGCCCGAGCGCTCGTGCACGATCCGCACAAAGGGCTCGGCGCTGTACGCGGCCCGATACGCCCGCCACAGGTCGCGGTCGCTGAGGCCCGGCTGCACCCAGGCGTGAGCCGTGGCCAGCGCACCCCGCACCAGCTCCACCGAGGTGATGGAGAGATGCACGTCCTCCCGTCCGAAAGCCTGATGCACCTCGGCCTCGTGGCGATGACCCACGGGCGCATAAGAGCGCACCACGTGGCTGCGTTCGGGATGGTGGGAGCCGGGGTTTGCGGACGCACCGCCCTCGGAGGAGCCCACCTTGAGATCGACGACGATGGGCCTATCCAGCAAAAGGCCCGCGTCCATCAGCGGTTTCAGGGCCAGAATGCTGGCCGTGGCGTTGCAGCCCACGCCGCTGACGTAATTCGCTCCGCGAATGGCGTCCCGGTTGATCTCGGGCAGGCCATAGACGAAGCGGTCGAGCCAGGCGGGAGCCTGGTGGGGATGGCCGTAGCGGGCTTCATAGAGGGCCGGGTCCCGCAGGCGGAAATCCGCAGAAAGGTCGATGATGCGGGGGGCCAGGGCCGCGAAGTCGTCGATGCGGGCCTGGGCCTGGCCGTGGGGCAGGGCCAGAATGAGCAAATCCGCGGGTTTCAGGGCGTCCACAGTGGTGAATTTGATGGGACTGCGCCCGAACACGGGCCGCAGGTTGGGATGCACGCTGTGCACGAACTTGCCCGCGTAGCGGCGGGAAGTCACCTGCTGCACATCCACGCCAGGATGATCCAGCAGCAGACGCAGCAGCTCACCGCCGGTGTAACCGGAGCCGCCGATGATGGAAACGGTGATGGATGGATTAGAGATAGGCATGAGAGATGATGGTTTTTATGATGGTTTGGAGAAGGGTGTTAGGTGAATTAAAGACTAATGATTAATGATTAAAGGTCAACGAAGGTTCTCTCAGAAACTCAATCTTCAATCTTCGATCTTTAATCTTTAATCTTGGCTCCACTGCAAAAAGGTCATTTCACCACAGAGACACGGAGGACGCGGAGAAAATAGTGGTAGTTCACAGAGAAATTCCTCTTCAAATCTCACCTTTTTCTTCCTCCGTGCACTCTGTGCCTCTGTGTTGAAGGTTTTTTCAGTACAGCCAATCTTGGCTCCACTGAAAAAAGGTCAGTGAAACTCGCGAAAAATTGAGAACATTGGTAAACTGAGGGGGAAGTCGTCTCAACGGCCACCAGGCCGGTTTTTGCAAAAGCAAGGCAGGTAAGCGTTTATG
>JALWDV010000309.1 GCA_027036755.1 Anaerolineae bacterium | reverse complement strand
TGACGCCACACAGCGCCACAAAACGCCAAATAGCGACACATGACGCCACATATGGCCACATAACACCACATAACACCACATATCACCACATAACGCCACATAACCCCACCTAACGCCACATAACGCCACGTAACGCCACATAACACCACATAGCGCCACATAACGCCAAATGACGCCACACATGGCCACATAACACCACATAACACCACATATCACCACATAACACCACATTACACCCGTAACAACATATGACACCACATAACACCAAATAATGTGAAATAACGTCGTGTCATCACAAAACATCACATATCGTCAGATAACGTCACATAACATCACATAACGTTACAAAGCGCAACGTAACGCCACATATCGCCACTTAACGACAGATAGCGCCTCATAACGGAGCATAACGTCATATTACGTCACATAACATTACCTAACGTCACATTACGACACATAACGACACATAGCGACACGTAACGCCACATAACGACACAAAACGACACATAGCGCCACCTAACGCCACATAACGCCACATATCAGCACATAACACTATATAACACCACACAGCACCACATAACGCCACGTAATACCACATATCACCAGATGACACCACATAACACCATATTAGACCCATAACACCACATGACACCATGTAAAACCACATAACGTCAAATAAAGTCAAATGTCGTCACGTAACATCACATAACGTCACATATCGACACATAAGACCACATAGCGTTACACGACGCCACGTAACACCACATAACGCCATATAACGCCACATAACGTCACATAACCTCACATAACATCACATGATGTCACACAACGCCACATTACGACACATAACGACACATAGCGACACGGAACGCCACCTAACGCCACATAACGCCACATATCGCCACAAAACGCCACATAACGCCACATATCAGCACAAAACACCACATAAAACCACATGACACCCATAACACCACATGACACCACATAACACCACATAGCGTCAAATAACGTCAAATGACGTCACATATCATCACATAACGTCAGGAAACGTGACATAACATCACATAATGGCCCATAACGCCACATAACGCCACATAACGCCACATAACACCACACATGCCCCAATCGCACCACATAACACCCATAACGCCATATATCGCAACATAACGCCACATGACGCCACACAGCGCCACAAAACGCCAAATAGCGACACATGGCGCCACATATGGCCACATAACACCACATAACACCACATATCACCACATAACGCCACATAACCCCACCTAACGCCACATAACGCCACGTAACGCCACATAACACCACAT
>JALWDV010000308.1 GCA_027036755.1 Anaerolineae bacterium | reverse complement strand
GCCCACCCAAGCTAACTCATTCTATATCCGGCCCATTGGGGACCGGCTCCTCTTGCTTGCCTGTCATTGGAGTTCCTGTTTCTTCAATTGTCAAGGTACAAGTCGGTCACTCTGAACCACGCCGAAATTGCTAACATAACGTAGCCAGTCTTGTTTTTTCGCGAGGGAATTGGTAAAATAGGGATGTGAAAACCACCTTTATCCTCGCTCCCCTGAACGCGCCTTGATTCGTCCTTTCCGTTTGCGGGATAGCTACCTGCTGCAGAAGCTGGCAAGGCAGAGCGTTCCTTTGCATCTGGAACGCCATCTCACGCAGCCGCGATGGCCGCTGGGATTGGCTCTAAGCTCTCCTGTTCCCTGGTATGGCGGCGGGGCGGCGACCTTTGTCAGCCGTCACGCCTCCGATAACGCGAACCTGCCCGATGGCTTTGTGCAAGCCAGCAAGCACTTGGGTCGCTCTGAGGCCGATGTGCGTTACATCGCGCCCCGGCTGGGACGGCGCGCCAAAACGGTTGATACATGGCGGCTTTTGCTGGAGCACCTGGTCGAACATGCTGGCGATTTCGGCATTCAGCGCCTGTACGCATGTCTGCCCGCGGAGGATGACGCCGCGGCCGTTTTGGCGTCCAGCGGATTCGCCAGCTACGTGCGCGAATCCCTCTTTCGGCTGAGGCCGTCCGCCCTCCTGCTGGACGACGCCCCGGACGCCGTTCATGTGCGCCCCCAACGCGAGATCGACAGCATCGCGCTGCAACGCCTTTCGGATCATTACACCCCGCCCGTGGTGCAGCAAGCGGAAGGCGCGCTCGTCAAGGAAAACGGGCCCGCAGATCAGCGCCTCATCTTTCAGAATTGGCGACAATCCGAACGCATGGAGGGGCTGGTGTACGAGTTGAATGGCGACATCCTGGGCTCGGTGCGCATCCGTCGCGGCGGCAAGGGCCACTGGCTGCACTTTCTGGGCGACGCCACCCGCCAGGATGTGATGGCGCAGTTGCTGACCCAGGCCCTTCGTTACCTGCAACAGGATGGCCTGCCCATCTATTGCGGCGTGCGTCCCTACCAGAGCGCGTTGGGCGCGGTGCTGGTGGATCGGGCGTTCGAGCCTGTCACCGAACTGGCGCGCTTCGTCAAATACGCCGCGGTTCGCGTGCGGGAACCGGCCACGAGCAAAAAACGTCTTCTGGCCGAGACCACATTTCCCGGCGTCATCTCCACCGACGTCGGGCCCAAATCGAAACCGGGCGCCCGATGAAATCCCGGCGTCGCAGTCGCCGCGTAACAATTCCAAGAGGTCGATTTCACCCCTCCCAGCCTCCTTTTGCC
>JALWDV010000307.1 GCA_027036755.1 Anaerolineae bacterium | reverse complement strand
ATGTTTGTTGTCATAGCACACCTCCTAGTTTTGATGTGCCTTCTATTCTACCTCAATTGTTAAAGTTCCATGGGGTGCGTTTGCTCCCCCCGCATTTTTGCGCAAAATTCAGGTTTTACGCATGACGAAGGCAGCATAAAGGGCCGGCGTCGCTTCGGCAGACGTTTTCTCGCAGTGGCTGCATAGTTGCGATCTTGTGGCGTCTTTGAGCATTGTGCGGTAAAATCAAATAGCATCTCTTCCCCCACCCCTCTCTTCCCCCAAGAGGCCCTCGATGGAGCTGAAAGATTACCCCCGTCCGCCAAAAGACACTGGCATCGGCGTACATTGGAGCCCGGGCAACGCGGGCGCTGTTGGCGCAGGCGAACTGCGAACCAAATGGATACCGCAATTGCAACGCATGGGCGTAAAATGGGTCAAGTTGTTGCATCCGGGCGGCGTCGAATTCGCCGAGCTGCTGCTGGAAGCTGACATCATGCCCGTGGTGCGCCTTTACCGTCATCGCCCCAACTCGCGCGATTTGCGAAAAGCCGTGCTCGGGCCCGATGAGATCGATTATCTCAAGGATTATCTGGCCGCGGGCGTGCGCTATTTCGAATTCAACAACGAGCCGGAGCTGGCCAGCGAATGGGAAGGCGGCGAGGCCCCGCCCGACGCCATCGACTACGTGGCCCGGGCCGCCATCGTGGATATGGAGACCATCCTGGGCCTGGGCGGCTATCCTGCTGTGCCCGCCACAGCCGTCGGCTCGAAATGGGACCTCATGGGCAAGATCATCGAGCACGGCGGCGATTATCTCTTCGACGAGCCGGTGTGGCTGGCCGTGCACAATTACGACATCAATCATCCCCTGGATTATCCCTACGACCGGGTCAACCGCCGGGGCGAGCAACTTTCGCCCGAGACTTACCGGGCCATGGGAACCGAAAGCTGGACCGGCTCGCGCTGGAGCCTGCGCACCCTGGATTTCATCAACAAGCAGCGCAAGCAGGGCAAGCAGCCCCGGGCCGACATCCACAAAGACCCGTCCGGCTTTCTGGCCTTTCGGCGACTGGCCGACCTGAGCATGAAGCATCTGGGCCGCCACTTGCCCATCCTCAGCACTGAGAACGGGCCCATCGTGGGCGAGGACGACGATCCGCGCTACCCCGCCACCACGCCCGAACGCCACGCCGAAAAAGTGGCCGAGATGGCGAAAATTATGATGGGAACCAGCCACCGCTACGACGCCGCGCCCGATTACTACTTCTGCACCGCTTTCTGGTTGATGGGTGCGGCCGTGTTGCGCAGCAAAGGCTGGGAGGGTCACGCCTGGTTCTCTCCGCGCTGGCCCGACGGGCATCTGCCCGCGGTGGATGCGCTGGAAGCGCTGCCCAAGCGCACGCGGCGATTCACCTACGACGAGGACGAAAATCCCGGCATTCCCGTCATCGGCGGACGAACGAAAAGCATCGTCAGCGGCGTCGTTCATGGCTATCCCAACATGCGCATCATCCTGCGCTCCGCGGGCTACGCCATCGACTCGTACACCGACGACGCGGGGCGCTTCCGCATCGCAAATCTGCCCGCGGGCGATTATCGCCTTTCTGTGCCCGGAGCCGGAATCGTGCATCTGGACATTCACCTGGATGGCAAAAACCACGTCCAGCTCGAACTGGGTGATGCCGAAACGGTGACGCCGCCCGCGCCAGAGACGCAATCGGGCTGGCGGGTGCAGGTGGAGGACGCGGGCCCCGTTCCCGGTCTCAGCCTCATCCGCGTCAGCGTCGAGGGTGCGACCGATTTGCCTGTGCGCATCTCGGCCGATGGCTGGGAGGGATACACACGCACTACCGGCAGCAAGCCCGAGTTCGGGCCTTTTGCGCTGGAGTTTTCGCCGCTGGGACCGGGCGATTACGTCATCGAACCCGAGGGGCTGGACGTGCAGGCCCGGGTGAGGCTGGAAAGCGGCCAGGCCCTGGCCGTCACCTTCCATCCCGTCCGCCAGGAGCAGGAGCCGCCGCCGGAGGAGGAGCCCGCCCTGAGCAGCGTCAGCGGAGTCATCCAGCATGGCGCGGGCCTGCGGGTGCTGCTGCGCGGCCCTCAAGGTCTGCGGCGCGAGGTCATCGCGGATGAAGAGGGCGAGTTCAGCTTCGAGAACCTGTCCCCGGGCGATTATGTGGTGCGGCTGCCCGACCTGGACATTCAGCGCAAGATCAAACTGAAGAAGGGCCAGCGCAAAATCCTGGAACTGGAAGCTCCGGACGTGGAAACGCCCGCCTACAGCACCATCTCGGGCCGGGTCATCAATGGCAGCGGTCGCATCGTCATGCTCAAGGGGCCCGATGGCCGACGCACCGTTGAGGTGGGGCCAGATGAGCGTTATCTGTTCGATCACCTGGGTCCGGGGCAGTATTATGTGCGGGTCAAGGACACCTTGTTGCGTCGCGGCGGCCTCAGGATGTCGGGCCGCAACCATCGCGAGGTGAATTTCGCCATTCCCATCGCCGAACCCAGCGAAAGCGTCATCTACGGACAGATTCCCGGCGGCTCGGGCTGGCAAGTCTATGTGCGCGGCCCCCACGATATGGAGGTTTTGCAGCCCCTGGACGAGGAGGGGCGTTTCGAGATCACCGATCTGAAGGCGGGCGAGTATGAGCTCATCTTGCAGACGCCCCAGGCCGACTACATCGAGCGCGTCAGTCTGGACGGATTGGAAAAAATCGAGGTGCGCTTCGAAATCCCCGAATCGGGTCTGGCGAAGGCGGCCGCCCAACCCGAGCCGAAAATCGAGACCGACGTCAGGTCCGCGGGCTGGGTGTGGCAGGTGGAGGAGATCGGCCCGGGGCCCGGCTTCGGCGTGGTGCGCGTGCGCATCCCCGGGCGGCCGGGCGCGGCCGTGCGCCTGTGGGCCGATGGCTGGTCGGGCATGGTGCGCCGCACCGGCGAGAAACCCGAATACGGCCCTGATGTCTGCGAATTTGCGCCTCTGGGCCAAGGAGAGTACTACGTTCAGCCGCAAGACGCGAGCCAGCGGGCCGTCGTCTCCATGCCCGGCAGCCGCGAGATATGGGTCGTCTTCACCCCCGACGAGGAGGGCGCACCCCCACCCCCGCCAGAGACCCCAGCCAAAGACCTGGACACATTCATCCTGGTGCGCTCCATGCCCTTCGACCGTCCCGGCTTCATTCAGACCCTCCGCTTCGCGGCGGCGCAATCGGGCGCGCGTTTCGGCGACGACATCGAGGACGCCTTGCGGGCGCGGCGGGTCATCGTCCTGGCCAACTCGGATGATTTCAGCCAGGAGGAAGAGGAGCGCCTGGTCGCAGCGGGCTGCCAGGTGACGCGCGTGGCCCCGCCCCACTACGCCACCGAACTGCGCTGAACAGGACTGTGAACGCTGGCTGTTCACGCAACACGGATACGAGGAAACACGTAACTCGAAGATAGGCCTGCTGAGCCAACGTTCAAGACAGCGTTCGTCAGTTTTGCAGCCTTGGTCGCTGGACTTGGCCCCCACCCCGGCCCTCCCCCGATACTCGCTGCGCTCGTGTTCGGGGGAGGGAGCCGCTCATCTGCTACACAAATTGGCAAAGCGATGGGCTCCTCCCCCTGCAAGGCGTAGCCGAAGCGGGTGGAGGCCGGGAGGGGGGCTTGTCTCCAATTTCGGTTGAAGAGCCTCAACGCTGTGCTGGCCGACTGAAGTCAGACTCTTCAGGCCTGCGGCCAATGGACGGCCTCCGCCGTCCAAAATCGCACAGATTAACTGGTCGCCGAAGGGCGACCGTTGGCGCAATCTAACCCAGCTTCCTTATCTCCTTCCCCGCCCGTCTCGGAGCGGGGGAGGAACAAAAGGTGGGGGCCTGCGCCTAAAAAGCCCGAGTTCACTCGGCCAGTGCGCCCGGCTAGTACACGAAAGCCGAAATGATTGTATGGTTTGTTATGATAATGCGCCGCGCCGGATGTGCGATCCGGCGCACTTTTCCCGCTCAACCCGCCGGATCGCATATCCGGCTGGGCGCAAGCGCAAGCAGCCAACTATACAACGACTTACGCCTCCTTGTACTAGCGCCAACTCGTTTAGGACGCACCCATTTGAAATTGCTGGAGCCCGAGTTACGGACATTGACAAAATAATCCGGTCATAGGCCCGGGGCGCTTCGCGCCCGCCGCCAACGCCGGGGGATAATGTCCCCCGGCTAGAAACAGCGCCCCTGCGGGGCTAGCCGGATTTATCCGGCGCTGTTCTGTAGCCCGGCGACTTCATCGCCGGGCGGACGCACCAAACGCCAGGATGACCGATCTAATTTGTGAACATTCATGCAATCCGCCCGGCATCTCACCCCCTGAAATCCAAAAGACCTCCTCTTTTTTCCTTTGCGGCTCTGCGGCTTTGCGTGAGACATTTTCTTGGCCAGCGGGCCAGGATTCCATTGATAAGGTGTTATTAGCCCCATGCCCGAAGACACTCTCAGAGGATTTCCCGGCTTCGCCGCCGGCCGCGACCAACTCATCCCCGTGCCCGGCGCGTTCTTCGGCGAGATCCTGCCCATGGTGGATGATCTGGCCGAGCTCAAGGCCATTCTCTACACGTTCTGGAAGCTGGCCCAGGGCAGCGGCGACGTGCGCTACATCCGCCTGGACGACGCGCTGGCC
This sequence comes from Anaerolineae bacterium, assembly GCA_027036755.1. Lineage (GTDB taxonomy): Bacteria > Chloroflexota > Anaerolineae > J102 > J102 > M2005. The sequence goes on along the minus strand of JALWDV010000307.1, from coordinate 8,450 downwards.
GATCTGGTTTTTCTGGCGGGCATGGGCGAGACGCCCGAGGAGCAGCAAGCCGCCACAAGAGAAGCCTTCGCCCGGGCGGCGCAGCGGGGCGTGCTCATCGAAATCCAGGTGAAGCGCGGCCCCCGGACAGAAATCTGGTACTTTCTCAACTCGCCCAAGGGCCGCCAGGCGGTCGCGCGGCTGCGCAAGGGCGATTTTCGCGACCTCATTCACGACATCGACGACGTGGTGGTGGGCCTGGAAAAAGAACGCCCCAACGTCTTCCTGCTTTACGAACAGAACATCGGCATGGTGACGCCAATGGTCGCCGAAAGGCTGCGGCAACTGGAGCGGGATTATCCCGAAGAATGGATTTACGATGCGTTCAGCCTGGCCGTCGAACGCAACGCCCGCAACCTGGCCTACATCCATCGCATACTCAAGAACTGGGCCCAAAATGGCAAAGACACCCCCGCACAACCTGGACGATCTCTTAGACCAGATCGCGACGCAGACGCAGAGGAACCCGATGAACCCGGACTCTTCATCCACGAATGAGCCGGCGCGGGCGCAAACGGGCCTCGGCGACCCCAACTGCCCCATTTGTCGCGGCTACGGCTTTTATGTGAAGGACGTCCCCCTGGGGCATCCTGATTTCGGCAAGGCCGTGATCTGCGACTGCGCCCGCCCCAAAATCCAGGCCAGGCGCAAGCGGCAGATGAACGCCCTGGGCAGCATGGAGCTGCTCACGCGCATGACCTTCGAGAGCTTTCATCCCGAAGGCATCGGGCTCACAGCCGAGCGGCGCAAGACTGTGCGCGCGGCATTCGAGGCGGCCCGGCGCTTCGCCGAAACCCAGCGGGGATGGCTGCTGTTTTCGGGCGGCTACGGCGTGGGCAAAACCCACCTGGCCGCGGCCATCGGCAACGAGGTCATCCGGCGGGGGGGCGAGGCCCTGTTCATCCTCGCGCCCGACCTGCTGGATCATCTGCGGGCCACCTTCGCGCCCAACAGCCCCGAAACCTACGACGAGCTTTTCGACCGGCTGAAGAACACGCCCCTGCTCATCCTGGACGATCTGGGCGCGGAGAGCGCCACGCCCTGGGCCCAGGAGAAGCTCTTCCAGTTGCTCAACCATCGCTACTTGCGGCGGCTGCCCACGGTCATCACCACCAATCGACCCCTTTCGGCCCTCGAGGCCCGCATCCGCTCCCGCCTGATGGATGTGGACCTGGTGGAGCACCACCGCATCCTGGCCGCTGATTATCGCGGAGGCGGCTACATCGACCATCTGGTGGAGCTCAGCGAGCTGGACCTGCACGAATTCCAGACCTTCGAGAACTTCGTCATCCCCGCCACAGGACGCCAGGACATCATCAGCAACCTCACCAACGCCCGCAACGCGGCCTGGCAATTTGCAGAAGCGCCCCAGGGCTGGCTCACCTTCATCGGCAAATCAGGCGTGGGCAAAACCCACCTGGCCGCGGCCATCGCCAACCATGTGCGCCGCGCCCAGCCCGAAGTCCTGTTCATCTCCATGCCCCGGCTGATGGATTTTCTGCGGGCGGCCATGGCTCCCAACGCCAGTCTCTCCCTCATGGTGCGATTCGAGCAAATCAAGGAAGCGCCCCTGCTGATCCTCGACGACCTCAGCCCCAGGATGAGCTCGGTGTGGGCTGCGGAAAAGCTCTTCCAGCTCATCGATTATCGCTATCTCACGCGCAAGCCCACGGTCTTCACCATCACCACAGCGGATAAAGATCTGAAAGAGCTGCAAAACAGCGCGCCTCGCATCTTCACCCGCCTGGGCGATGACTCCCTCAGCCAGATTTATCTAATCAAAGCGTCGGGGCGGCCGCGCGGCCAGCGCCGACTGGCATGAACGCAGCTCCAACGTGGAGGATCACCTTGCGGGCGTAATCCCGTTCTGATAAAATCCCAACAAGCAGGTCCCCTTCCATCACCAACACCGAGCCGATATTTTCATCCGCCATCAGCTTCAACGCATCGAAGACGGTGGCGTCGGGCGGCACGGTCCAAACCTGAGCGCCCTGGGACTGGAGGACATCTTCACTCTGGTTTTCACGGCTTCCACTTTTGGTGTAAGGATGATTGGGCCGGGATTGTAATGAAACATCCTGAAACAACGTCGATTGATGTGTTCAGGATGGCTGATTGCTATTATGATGCAAAAATGACTTTTCTTCAACCCCATTTTCGATAGCGCCGCCAATCGATTGCGTCTCGCATCTCGCCCGAGGATGACGAACAGGCGGAAAGCGATTGGGCAGGCGTTCATCACTCACATCACAAAGAGGTATTCTCATGGCAGACGATCTTCTCAATTCCATGCTGAGCGGTTCCAATGACGATGACAACGAGGGTGGCCTGAGCGATTTGCTGAGCGCGGCGACTTCTGCCCCCGGCGCAGCCAAAGGCCCGGGCGCAGACGCGCTGGGCGGCCTGGCGGGCATGCTGGGCGGCGGTGGCGGCGATCTCGCAGGCATCTTGGGCGCGCTCACCGGCGGCGGTGGCGGCGGCCTTGGCGGCATGTTGGGCGCGCTTTCGGGCGGCGGTGGCGGCGGCATGGATTTATCGCAAATGCCCGTGGTGGGCCCCATCGTCACCTCGCTGGCCGAAAAATTCGGCATCCCTCCGGCCCAGGCCAGCGCGTTGGTCGCCAGCGCCCTCACCATGCTCATGTCGCAGAAGAAACACTCGAAGGATTCGCGCCTGGAGGAGATAGACATGGGAGCGTTGGCCGAGCACGCACCCGATCAGTCGGAGATCATCACCCGGGCCGCGCAGGAAGCGGGCCTGGATGAGGACCAGGCCGCCGCGGGCGTGCAGGAGGCCCTGCAGATGCTGACCGAGGCTTTGCAGTGAGACGTGATGCGTAATGCGTAATGCGTGATGCGTTAGTTGGCCGCTGAGCGTGGCCTCAACCATAGATCATCTTTTTCTGCGCCATCTGCGTTCTATTTACCTAGTACACGAAGGCCGAAATGATTGTATGGTTTGTTATGATAATGCGCCGCGCCGGATGTGCGATCCGGCGCATTTTTCCCGTTCAACCCGCCGGATTGCGAATCCGGCTGGACGCAAGCGCAAGTAGCTAACGATACAACGACTTACGCCTCCTTGTACTAGGCGCCCCTAACCTAGCCCAGCCAGAATCCAAAAATCTTGCCCCGCGCAAAACCTTTTGATTCGTCGCGGATGACACTGATTGTGCGGATATTCGCGGATTTTTCTGATTTCATCTGTAACTACTAACGTAGCAAAGCCAAAAACCACGAAGACACGACGACACGAAGGCGCGAAGGGTGAGAAATAAGGATTTCCTTCGTGTCTTCGTTCCTTCGAGCCTTCGTGGCAAGACTTTTTCCAGGCCGAATCAGGCTACCTGAGCAGTTACTTTCATCTGCGAATATCCACCTGATCCGCGTTATCAGCGGCGAGTCCATACTTTTTCCTTTGCGCCTCTGCGCCTTTGCGTGAGACATCTTCTATCCCAGCAAACAAGGATTCCATCGATAAGTCACCATGTCTGAAAACGAAAAACGCACCATCCGCGCCAAACGGCGACGACGCACCTCATCCTCGGCCCCGCGGGAACAGGCCGCAGCCCCCACCCGAGACCGCAGGCCCGCGCCCCGGCCCGCAGCTCCACCCCCGCGCCCGCCTTCGGGCCCGGGCGGAGGCGGAGGATTCTCCCCGCGCCCCCCTTCGGGCGGCGGAGCCATGCCCGCCATGCCCGGCGGCTGCGGCGGCAAAATCGGCTGCCTGCTCATCGGCGCGATCTTGCTGCTGCTTCTCCTCTTCATGCTGCCCAAGCTGTTAGGCGGCGGAGAAGCGCCCTCCCGGCCCGATTATCAGCAGCCGCCCGCGCAGCAACCCACCCGGCAGTCCCGGCGCGCCACCGCCACGCCCCGGCCAGCCCCCACTGTGGCCGTGGCCACGCCCCAGGCGGCCAGCGGCGCGGGCGACACCTGGCTGATCATGCTCTACCAGGACGCGGATGACAAAATCCTGGAAAAAGACATCGACATCGATCTGAACGAGGCCGAGCGCGCGGGCTCAAGCGAACGGGTGAAAATCGTCGCCCAGTTGGATCGCTACCGCAGGGGCTTTCGCGGGGATGGGGACTGGACTTCCACCAAACGCTTTTATGTCACCTTCGACCCTAACCTCAACCGTCTGGCCTCGCGCGAAATCGAGGATATTGGCGAAGCCAACATGGCGGACGGCGACACCCTGGTGGACTTTGTGCAATGGGCCGTGCAGAACTATCCCGCCGACAAATACGTCCTCATTCTCTCGGATCATGGCATGGGCTGGCCCGGAGGCTGGTCGGACCCCACCGCCCGCGGCCGCGGGCCCGACGACATCCCCCTGGCCTCGGCCCTGGGCGATCACCTCTATCTCACGGAGCTGGATCGGGCGCTGGCGAAAATACAGCAGACCACGGACGTCGAGCAATTCGAGCTCATCGGGCTGGACGCCTGTCTGATGGCCCACGCCGAGGTCTTCGCTGCCCTGCAGCCCTACGCCCGCTACGCGGTGGCCTCGCAAGAGACAGAGCCCGCGGTGGGCTGGGCCTACGCCAGTTTCCTGCGCGAACTGCTAAAAAACCCCGACATGGATGGGAGCGAACTGGGCAAGCACATCGTCAACACCTACATCCAGGCTGATCAACGCATCGTCGACGACAGCGCCCGGGCCGACATGGTCGGTCGCCGCGGCATCACGGCCCGGCAGGTGGTGCAAAAGATGGCGGACGGGGCCACGCTTTCGGCCGTGGACTTGCAGGCTTTTCCGGGCCTGATGGACGCGCTCAACCAATTGTCCTTCGCATTGCAGAGAGCAAACCAGAAAGCCGTGGCCAAGGCCCGCGGCTACGCCCAATCCTACACCAGCGTGTTCGGACGCAACGCCCGCCCCTCCTATCTTGATCTCGGCAACTTCGTGCGCATCCTGCAGCGCGAGGTCAAAGACCAGGCGGTGCAAGACGCGGCGGATGCGGTGCTGGCCGCGCTGGATAGGACCGTGGTGGCCGAAACCCACGGGCGCAACAAACCCGGCTCCAACGGCGTCTCCATCTACTTCCCCAACTCGGATCTCTACTTCAACCGGGTCGCGGGCGGCCAATCTTACGAGATGACCGCGGATCGCTTCGCCCGCGCGTCCCTGTGGGACAACTTCCTGAACTATCACTACACCGGGCGTCGATTCGAAAACAAGCCGGACGCGCCCCTGCCTACGGTCGGGCCCCAAGAGACCAAGGCGCCGGGTGCGGGCAAAATCCAGGTCTCGCCCATCCGCCTCTCCGCTCCCACTGCGTCCGCTGGCAAGCCGGTGGTCATCAGCGCCGACATCCGGGGCGAGAATCTGGGCTACATCTACATCTTCACCGGCATGTTGGATAAACAGGCCAACGCCCTCTTTGTGGCCGACATGGATTATCTGGAAAGCGGCCAGAATCGCACCGTGGACGGCGTCACATACCCCGATTGGGGCGAGGGCGAATTCACCCTGGAATTCGAATGGGAGCCGTTGTTCTTCGGCATCAACGACGGCCAGCACACCGTGACCGCGCTCTTCTCGCCTCAGCGCTACGGCGCCAGCTACGAAGAGGCCGTCTACACGGTGGATGGCATCTACACCTACGCCGACGGCGAGCAGCGCTACGCGCGACTTCACTTCGATAACGGCACGGGCCAGTTGAAGCAAGTCTTCGGCTACACCGACAAGGATTTCAGCGGAGCCGCCCGCGAGATTCTGCCCCAGCCGGGCGATCAATTCACCGTGCTGGAAAAATGGTTCGATCTGGATGAAAAAGGTCGAATGACAGGCGTCGCGTCGGAGCAAGGCGGAACCATCACCTTTGGCGACGCGCCCATCGAATGGCGCGAGCTGGATGCGCCGCCGGGCGAGTACCAGGTCGGCTTCGTCATCCAGGACATGGACGGCGACACCCAGCCGGTCTACGCCGGCATCACCGTGAAATGAACCATTTCCCCTTACGCTTTCATCCCATCACCTCCTTCCCCCGTCACCCCCGCAGAGACTCAGTCGCACCGCAGCGGGGCCTTGCATCCACCAGGAGATTCGCTCCATGAGATCACGATTCCCCCAATCCCTTGCGATCTTCACAATCATTCTATTGCTGGCGCTTGTCATCGCAGGTTGCACGAGCATCGAACAACAGCCAGGCCCCGCGGCCAAAACGCCGGTGGGCGGACCTGCGGCCACAGAGCAGATCGAACAACCGCCCGCTCCCACCCCAACCCCCGTCACCCCCATCTCGCCCAAAGAAGCCAGCTCCCTGTGGCAATCCATCCAGGAAAAAGGAAAGATGGTCGTCGGCGTTTCCAGCGGCTATCCGCCATTCGTCTACTACACGCCCGAAGGCCAACTGGACGGGTTCGACATAGCCCTGATGAAGGAGATAGGGAAGACGCTGGGCGTCGAGGTCGTATTCCAGGACATGCCCTTCGACCAGTTGCTGGACAAAGTGCAAGCGGGCGAAGTGGATGCAGCCATTGGCGCTATCGCCGTCACCCCCGCCCGGCAAGAGAAAGTCGCGTTCACCGCCCCTTATCTGCAAGGGGATGTGGCGCTGCTGGCCAATGCAGACGCGAATCTGCCCTCCATCCAGCAGGTGGAAGACCTGGCGAAACTCAAGGTGGGCGCCGAGACCGGGACCGATTTCGCGGACTGGCTGCGAACCCAGGTCGAAAATGGCGCGTTGCCCCGGGAAAACGTCCACCTCTACCCCACCATCGGTCAGGCCGTCGAAGCCCTGGTGGACGGCATCGTGGATGTAGTGCTGGTGGATGCGTTTACAGCCGAAGACCTGGCCCGGCAGACCCGGGGCAAACTCCAGTTGCTGAGTAGACGGGGCAAGGTGCTGCTCACCTACAAGCCGCTGACGGATATGCCATTGCAGGGGGGGGAATGGGTGCTGACCGCCTACGCCGACGACGAGGGCAATCAACTGCCCACGCTCTCGGGCGCGCCCATCACCGCCACCATTGCCAACGCGGTCATCAGCGGCAACGCAGGCTGCAACAGCTACTCGGCAGACCTTCAGATCAACGCCTCCGACATCACCGTCACCACCCCCATCACCACCCGCAAATCATGCGAAGAGCCGGCGGGCGTCATGGATCAGGAAAATCAGTTCCTGAAAGACCTGGTCAACGCCGCCACCTACCACATCGAGGGTGACACATTGACGTTCCGGGACAAAAAGGGGACGCTGCTGCTGGTCTTCAAGGCCCGTCCCGAAATCGATCTGACCAACATCACCTGGAACCTATACGCTTACGGCGACATCTTCCAGCCCCAGGCCGTGCCCGAAGGCGTCAACGTCACCCTGGGCATCAACAAGGATGGCGGGGTTTCGGGCTCGTCGGGATGCAACCACTACGCGGGGAAAGTCACCATCGATGGCGACTCCGTCACCTTCGAGCTGGGCGCAGCCACGATGAAAGCCTGCGATCCCACCATCAACGGGGTGGAAACCACCTATCTGGGCGCGCTGGCTGGCGTGGAGCGTGGGGAGATCAACCAGGATCAGCTCATCCTCTACTACAACGGCGGTCTGGATGCGCTCAAGTTCCGGGCGCAGCACAAAAACCCGCTGCAATTCACCAACTGGCAATTGATGACCTTTGGCCCGCCCGACAAGGGCAAGGCCCCTCTTGACATTTCGCAACTGACCGCGCTCTTCGGCCAGAAGAAGATGACCGGCTCGGCCGGATGCAATCTCTTCAACACCACCTACGAAGTCAAGGACAACAAGATCAAGATCGGAGACATCGCGCTGACGCGAAAGCTGTGCCCCGACGACAAGGTCAACAAGCAAGAGGGGACGTATGTGAAAGACCTGCGCATGGCCCGCAGATATCGCTTCATCGGCGTCAGCGTGGCGGCCAGCGGTCTTTATCAGCAATCCTACGCCATCGCCGCGCCGCCGGGCGCAGATGAGATGATCGAGAAGCTGAACGGCTCGCTCGCGCAGTTGGCCGATGACAAAACCATTGAGTCCCTGAGCCAGCGTTATCTGTCCGTCTCGCCCGTGGCCGGAACCCCTATCGAGACGCCCACGTCTGGCTGCACCGACAAAGTCAAGTGGATCGCCGACATCACCTACGACGACCACAACATGCGAAAGCCCCCTATCGTCGATCCGGGAACGCCCTTCCAGAAAGTGTGGCGGGTGAAGAACATCGGCGATTGCACCTGGACCACCGACTACTATTTGGATTTTGATCATGGCAACCGGCCCGGAGCCGACATGTCGGGTGGGCGCAAATATCTCGATGAAGAAGTGAAACCGGGCGAAACCTACGACCTCAAGCTGGACCTCATCGCGCCGGTCGAGCCGGGCGTGTACCAGGGCTTCTGGAATCTGCACAACGACCGCAACCAGCCCTTCGCCCAACTGTGGGTGGGAATCAAGG
>JALWDV010000306.1 GCA_027036755.1 Anaerolineae bacterium | reverse complement strand
CCATGGCTGCGGCCATCGGCGCGGGCCTGGATATCACCAACTCGCGCGGTAGCATGGTCGTCGACATCGGCGGCGGCACCACCGAAGTCATCGTGGCCGCCCTGGGCGGCATCGTCGTCTCCCGCTCTGTGCGCGTGGCCGGGGACGAGATGGATGAGGACATCATCAACTACGCCCGTCAGAAGTACAATCTGGTCATCGGCGAACGCATGGCTGAGCAGGCCAAAATCGCCATCGGCTCCGCTTATCCCCTGGAAGAAGAGCAGCTCTTCCCGCTTCGCGGGCGCAACCTCATCACCGGCCTGCCCGAAGAAGTGCTCATCAGCTCGGTGGAGGTGCGCGAGGCCCTGAGCAACTCGGTGAATATCATCGTGGACGCGGTGCGCAGCGCGCTGGACGAGACGCCGCCCGAGCTCATCGCAGATCTCATGGAAGACGGCATCGTGCTGGCGGGCGGCGGCGCATTGCTCAAGGGACTGGCGGAACGTCTCACCGAAGAAACCCGGATGAAGGTTTCTGTCGCCGAGGACCCCATGAGCTGCGTCGCCCGCGGCGCCCAGGCCGTTCTGGAAGATCTGCCCGCCTTGCAGAAGGTGCTTTCCGACACCCAGTGGCGCGGGCCTATCATGTAGCATTTCCCCGGTGTGACGCACCGGCGGCTTTCATAAATTGCGCTCCTGCGCAACAGATCATGCCGGTCTGGGCCTTTTGCACCCAGGCGAGTGCGTCGCACCTTTCAAATTCGCATCATGCAGCGCTTTCGGTTACGCCCCCTTATCCTCCCCCTGGTGATGTTGGGGGCGATTGTGATCATTGGTCTCGATCTGGCGGGATACATGGGCCCGGCCAACGACATCATCCACACAGCGCTCAAGCCGCCCGCCATCCTCTTCACCGAGGCCAAGGACATGATTGCGTCGGGCGTGGACGCTGTGCGCGAGGCGAGAACGCTGCGAGAGCGCAACGCCGAGCTGGAAGATCTGGCCAACAGGCTGACGGTGGAGAATCTGCGCCTGGCCGAGGTGGAAACCGAAAATGAGCAGTTGCGCAGTCTGCTGAACTTCGCCCAGACCGTGCCCGCGTTCAGCTTTCGCGGCGGACAAATCATCGCCCGGGTCATCGGCGGCAGCGCCAGCCCCTTCACCCATCCCATCCAGATCGATCTGGGCGAACAGCATGGCATCAAGCAGGGGATGCCCGTGGTCACCGATCGCGGACTGGTGGGGCGCATCTTCCATGTCTATTCCCGCTCCAGCGACATCATGCTCATCACCGATCCTCGCAGCTCGGTCAATGTGATGACCCAGGGATCGCGAGCGCCCGGCATTCTGCG
>JALWDV010000305.1 GCA_027036755.1 Anaerolineae bacterium | reverse complement strand
CGGGGATGGCAGGGATGCCAGGATTGGATATTGGCGAATCTGAGGCTATTGTTCTGGCGCTTGAACTGAAAGCCGATGCGCTTTTGATAGACGATCGTCATGGGCGGCGAGTTGCCGAGCGCATGGGGGTTCCCATCATCGGCGTGGCTGGCATCCTGTTACAGGCAAAGCGGGCGGGATTTTTGGTTGAGATCCGTCCTGTCCTGGATGATCTGGTGGAAGAAGTTGGCTTTCGGCTTAGCCAGAAGCTGTATTGGCATACGCTGAAGTTGGCCGGAGAGGATCAGACGTCATAACATCTCGCGCACATCCACCAAACGCCCGTGGAGGGCCGCGGCCGCAGCCATGAGGGGGCTCATCAAAAAGGTGCGGGAGCCCGGGCCCTGACGCCCGCGGAAGTTGCGGTTGCTGGTGCTGGCCACATATTGGCCCGGCCCGGCCTTGTCGTCGTTCATGGCCAGACACATGCTGCAACCCGCGTTGCGCCACTCGAAGCCCGCTTCGCGGAAGATGCGATCCAGTCCCTCGGCCTCGGCCTGGGCCTTGACCGCCTTGGAGCCGGGCACGACCAGGGCCTGCACGCCGTCCGCCACCTGCCTGCCCTCGACCACCCTCGCGGCCATGCGCAGGTCTTCGATGCGGCTGTTGGTGCAAGAGCCGATGAACACAATATCGATGGGTTGGCCCAGCATGGGCTGACCTTCTTCCAGCCCCATATATTCCAGCGCCGCCTGCAAATCGCGGCGTTGGGCGGGATCGTCCAGCTCGGCCAGGGTGGGCACGCGCCCGCTGATGGGAACGCCCTGGCCCGGATTGACGCCGTAGGTGACCATGGGCGCGAGGTCGTCCGCGTTCAGAGTCATCTCCCGGTCGAAGGTTGCGCCCTCGTCGGTGGCCAGCGTGCGCCAATACGCGACGGCCTCGTCCCAGGCTTCGCCTGCCGGGGCGTAAGGACGGCCTTTGAGCCAGGCGAAGGTGGTCTCGTCCGGGGCGATCATGCCGGCCCGGGCGCCGCCTTCGATGCTCATGTTGCAGATGGTCATGCGCCCGGCCATGTCCAGCTTCTCGATGGCGCTGCCGCGGTATTCGAATACGTGGCCGCGGCCGCCGGCCACGCCATTTTTGGCGATGATGGCCAGAATGACGTCTTTGGCGGTGACGCCCGGGCCCAATTCGCCTTCCACATTGATAGCGAAGGTCTTGGGTTTGTGTTGCAGCAGGGTTTGCGTGGCCAGCACATGCCCGACCTCGCTGGTGCCGATGCCGAAGGCCAGCGCGCCGAATGCGCCGTGGGTGCTGGTGTGGCTGTCGCCGCAGACGATGGTGCTGCCGG
>JALWDV010000304.1 GCA_027036755.1 Anaerolineae bacterium | reverse complement strand
AAACGCCAGATTTAACCTCTCTTTTCACCCTTTTCTCGCCTCTTCTCAATCGTTTTGTTAATGTGCTCAGCTTGATGTCGCCATCAAGTCGCTACCACTTGCCCTCTTTTTAGCGGAAACTAAAGTTCTTAGTGGTTTTCGGGTGACGACCTTAGTAGTTACCTATTGACAAAAGAAACCGGTTATAGGCTCGGGGCGCTTCGCGCGGGGATGAAGGCCCCCGGCTAGAAACTCTCAGAATGACGCAATCAAACGCCTGATTTCTTTGTCGAGAATGGACACGCCGAAAACATATCTCACGCAAAGGCGCAGAGCCGCAAAGCTTTTTACTTCTTTTTCCCTTTGCGTCTTGGCGTCTTTACGTGAGACTGATTTTCAGAATGCAAACACGGAATAAGGCCACAGGCCCGGCGTCAGCCACGCCAACAGCAGAATGCCGATGAAAACCGCAAGCGGGATGAGGTAATTGTCCCAGCCCTTGGGCGAGACAGCCTCCACCGCCGTCGCCAGCAAGCTGAGCAGGAGGGTGGGGAGCAATAAAATGCCCGGAGCGACGCCCGCGCGCAGCCCGAAGATCGTCAGCAGCAGCCAGCTCATCAGCAGCGAGCCGACGAACATCGCCAAAGACCCGGCCAGCGTCTTGGTGGATCCGCCCACGCCAAAACTCCGGCCGCCGTAGCGCCGCCCGATGATGTCCGCCAGGCCATCCCCGCCCGCCAGCGCGCCCAGGATGATCATCGCCGAGGGCGTGAACGAGGCGCTGTCGCCATTGGAGAAGAACAGCAGCGCGGCCACGAGCATCACCACCGCGTAGTGCATCGTCCCGCCCAGCAACTCCCGCGGATCGCCGCTGCGGGACATCGACTTGACGAACGCCTCATCCTCCCGCAAGCCAAAGCCAATGGCCGCGAACTGGATGATGAAGGCCAGAGGCACGATGGCCGCGAAAAATCGGCTGGCCGGCGCGCCCGAATAGAGCATCCAGCACAGCACGAAGATGGGCGCGGCGAAGATGTGGATGATCTTGCGGGTGATGTAGGTGGGCAGCAACTCCCGCTTTTGCAAAACGCCATTCACCAGCACCAGCGCCTGGATTGCCGCCACCGTCAGCGCCAGCGCCAGCGCATCTTGCAGCCAGGGATTCAGGGACATAAAGGCCTCCTTTTTGAAGTGAATTGACCGATAGTTACAGAATTTTGGGCATGATTCATTCTTGTTCAAAACGATCTGTAAATGATAGCGTAGCCTGTTCGCTCGACACGGATATGAGGAAACACGGATAAAATCTTTTGAATGATTGTGCGCCTTCGTGGCAAAAGAGGGCGGTTGGGGACAACTACCTTGGCAGTCGCAATGATCTTTACAATTCCTCATCAAACGTCATGCACTGGTTGACTGACAAAAGTCAGCTAGGCGCCTAAACCTACCGATTAAAATCAGGGCCAGGGGCGGCCCCCACCTTTTGTCTCTCCCCCCGCTCCGAGACGGGCGGGGGAGGAGATAAGGAAGCCTGATTAGATGGGCCGCTGGTCGGCCTGCGCCGACGCTTCCAGCGCCCCTTTTGATGAGGAAAGCACCGTCCCCGCAGGGGGACGGGCGGCGTAACGCCCGTAGAACCGAATTCATTCGGCGAGTGAGGCGGCGCAACGAGATTTGTCAGTCAATCAGCGTCATGCGTCAAAAAACCTTTTTCGTCACGCTTTGACGTTTGACGCTTTACGTTTGACGTGCTTTGCCAGGCGTCGACCACGTGAAATTGTAAAGATGTAGGAAGGACGATCTGAACCATGCCAAGAGAAGCCAGCTCTGTTCTCACCGGCTTTCGTTGTCTGCGGCTTCATCCGCCGGGCCCATCGCCACGACGAAGGCGATGGCCAGATCGTTGGTGTGGGAAAGGCTGATGGCCCACTCGCTCAGGCCCAGCGCCCGGGCCAATGCGGCCGCATTGCCGCTCAGAAGCAGCCTGGGCGCGCGTCGATCATCCTCCAGCACCTGGATTTCCTTCCAGCCCACCTCGCCGATGCCCGTGCCCAGGGCCTTGGCCACCGCCTCTTTGGCGGCCCAACGCGCGGCCAGCGATTGAGGTCTGTCGCGATAGCGTTCGATCTCGGCCGGGGTGTAGACGCGCTGCAAAAACCGCTCGCCATGACGCGCCAGCGATTGCTTCAGCCTGTCGATCTCGATGATATCCACGCCCGAACGCAACATCACGCCTCCTCCGCGGCGGGGCCCGCCGTCACCAGCACATACTCGTCGGGGTCGAGATAACCCTGAGCCACGCGCAGCACATCCTCTCGCCCCACCGCCCGAATGCGATCCGCGTAGCGGATGAGATAATCCAGCCCCAGATCATACCAGGCCATAGTCAGCAGATAGCCGCCGATGCCGGCGTTGGTCTCCAGCCGCAACGGCAGCGAGCCGGTGAGATGGCTTTTTGCATCGGCCAGCTCCTCCTCCGACACGGGCTGAGAAATGATGCGGGCGATCTCCTCCAGCATGACAGCGACTGTTTGGGCGATGTTCTTGGGATTCACCCCCGCGCCCACCCGCCAGGAGCCAGCCCCGCGGTTGGCCGTGAATGTGCTGTAAGCGTGATAAGCCAGGCCCAGCGTCTCGCGGATGCGTCGCCCCAGACGTCCACCCAGCCCGAATCGCCCCAGAATGCTGTTGCAGACCAGGATGGGGTAATAATCGGCATCCGTCCGGGCGATGCCCGGCCATCCCAAAACGATCTCGCTCTGGCTCTTGCCCCGCACCGCCACATCCACCTCGATCTTGCCCGAGATGACGGGCCGGGGCGGAACGACCAGATTGGGACGGGCCCGGGGATGCCGCCATCCGCCCAACGCATTCTCCAGCTTGCGCATAGCCTCGGTGGCGGAGATGGCCCCCACCACAACCACGACCCCGCGCTCGGGCGTGATCTTCTCCTGGTAAAAGCGCTGCAAATCCTCCCGTTCCAAGTGACGCACCGTCTCTTTTTCTCCCGCCAGCGGCCAGTGATAAGGATGCCCCGGAGGATAAAGGCGTTTGCGGAAGGTGAGATTGGCCATGGCCCGGGCGCTGTGCCTTCGCTCATCCAGCCGGGTGAGGATGCGGGAGCGGACTCTCGTCAACTCATCTTCAGAAAAAGCGGGGATGATCAGGCTCTCGGCCAGCAGCCCCAGGGTCAGATCAAAATCCTCGGCCAGGGAATACGCGTCGAAACTGAGGGAATGTCGTCCCGCATCGAAGCCGAAGGAGGCCCCCACTGCCTCGATGGCCTCATTCAAGGCGTCGAAATCCCGCTTGAGGGAGCCTCGGCGCAGCATGACCGCGGTCAGATTGGCCAATCCCGCCTGCTCGGGCGTCTCGTTGACGCATCCCCCGGGTGCATAGCCCTGCAACGAGACGGTCTGAGTCTCGAAATTCTCATACACCCACACTCGCAGACCGTTGCTGAGCTGGCCGGTGACGATGTTGTGCGGGCCCGGAAGCGCTAAGGGGAAATCAGTCATGGCGTTTCTCGCTCACATACCAGCCGATGACGCGATTGGCGGGGATGAAATAACGGCGGGCCACGCGTTGGATGTCGTCCGGGGTGACGCGGGCGAGGCCATCCAGAAAACCGGCCAGCCAGGCCGTATCGGCCACCATGCTGGCGAAACCCAGCCACATGGCCTGATTGGTGACGCTCTCGCTGCCATAGGCGAACATGGCCCGCGCGCCCTTGATGGCCCGCGCCAGTTCATCCGCCCCCACCGGCTCCATCTTCAACCGCTCCAGCTCCGCCAGGATGACGCTTTCGACTCCATCCCGGTCCCCCTCTTGCCGCACCGTGGCGCTGATGGTGAACAGATAGGGATCGATGGTCGCGGCCACCGACGCGTTGGTCGAGATGGCCAGCCCGGAATTCACCAACGCCCGATAGAGCCGCGCGGCCCGGCCCAATCCGCCGCCGCCAAAGGGAGGCAGCCCCGTCGCCCCATCCAGCACCGCATTCAGCACCACCAGGGGGAAGAAATCGGGGTCGCGAGCGGGAGGGGCCTGGTGGGTGATGAGGAGATAATGTGCGCCGCCGGGCCCATCGAGCTGCACCCGGCGCTGCGCCCGAGGCTTCGGCTCCATCGCCCGCACCGCAGGCGGCGTCTCGCCCCGGGGGATATCGCCGAAAGCCGCCGCGATGCGCTCGATCATCTCATCCGCCCGAAAAGCGCCCACAGCCACGGCCACCGCGTTGTTGGGCGTGTAAAACCGTCGATAATGCGCATAGAGATCGTCGCGAGTGATGCGCCGCAGGTCTTCCTTCCAGCCGATGACCATGTGCCGATAAGGATGCGACAGAAAGCTGGCGGCCTGCACCTGCTCGCGCAGCATGTAGCCGGGCCGATTTTCGTTGCCCTCTCGCTCCGAGATGACGACCGTGCGCTCGCTCTCGACCTCGACGGGATCGAAAAGCGCGTTCTGCATCCGATCAGCCTCGATCTCCAACGCCAGATCGATGCGCTCGGCGGGCAGGGTGGCGTAGAAAGTGGTCCAATCCACCCAGGTCATGCCATTGAAATGCCCGCCCGCCCGCTGGATCATCCTGTCGAACGCGCCCTGAGGATGCGCCGCCGTGCCCTTGAAGAGCATGTGCTCCACCCAGTGCGAGACGCCCGTCAGCCCCGGCGTTTCATTGCGACTCCCCACCCGATACCACAGCCAGAAGCTGGCCACGGGCGCTGCGAGTGTCTCTCGCACCAGCAGCGTCAGGCCGTTATCCAGCGTGTGGGTGAGGAGTCTGTCGGTGAGCATGAGCTTTTTCGGCGCGGTTACGCATGAACATTGACAAAATAATCCGGTTATAGGCCCGGGGCGCTTCGCGCCCGCCGCCTGCGCCGGGGGATGAAGTCCCCCGGCTAGAAACAGCGCCCCTGCGGGGCTAGCCGGATTTATCCGGCGCTGTTTTGTAGCCCGGCGACTTCATCGCCGGGCGGACGTAGCAAACGCCACGATGACCGATTTAATTTGTGAGCATTCATGCCAAAAAACTACCATCCATTTTTTTTGACGCCCCGTCCGACGCCAAAGTAACGGAAGCCCATCTCGCGCATCTGTTGGGGGCTCCAGATATTGCGTCCATCCAGCAGCACGTCACCGCGCATGGCCTGCCGGATGCGTTTCATATCCAACTGACGAAACTCGTTCCATTCGGTGACCAACACCAGTGCGTCCACATCGGTCGCCGCCTCATAGGGGCTGTTCACAAGATGCAGGTCGGGCAGCAGCTTGCAGGCTTCGGGCATGGCCACCGGATCATACGCCTTCACCTCGCCGCCCTCGCGGATAATCTGGCGGGCGATGTCCAGGGATGGCGCTTCGCGCAGGTCGTCGGTGTTGGGCTTGAAGGCCAGGCCCAGCAACCCCACCTTGCGATCCCCCAGGCCGTCCAGGGCGTTGCGCAATTTCACCACCGCCTGCCGCCTCATGTGCTGATTGATATCCAACACGGCCCGCAGCAATTGCGGATGCGCGCCGTGGATCAGCGCCATGTGCTCCAACGCCCGCACATCCTTGGGGAAACAAGAGCCGCCAAAGCCCAAACCCGCGTTGAGGAAATGCGGGCCGATGCGCTTGTCGTAGCCCATGCCCCTGGCCACCATGTTCACATCCGCGCCCAATTCTTCGCAGATGGTGGCGATTTCGTTGATGAAACTGATGCGGGTGGCCAAAAACGCGTTGGACGCATATTTGATCATCTCGGCGGTGCGCAGATCGGTGATGAGGATGGTGGTGTTGAGGGGGCGATGCAGCTCCGCCACTTTTTGGGCGGCGTCAGGATGCTGAGAGCCCAACACCACGCGATCGGGATTCATAAAATCGGCGATGGCTGATCCCTCGCGCAGGAATTCGGGATTCGACACCACCCAGAAGGGGATGGGCTCCTTCTGCTTTTTCCTGATGATGTCGGCCACCCAGTCTCCCGTGCCCACGGGCACCGTCGATTTGTTGATGATAATCAGGGGGTGATCCATGTGCTCGGCGACGCTTTCGGCGGCCATGCGCACATATCGCAAATCGGCCTCGCCATCCACGCCCGAAGGCGTGCCCACAGCCACGAAGACGAATTCCGCGTCCTTCAGCGCGTCGGCATAGCTGGTGGTGAAATCCAGCCGTCCTTTCTCCACATTCCGAACGATCATCTCAGAAAGACCTGGTTCGTAGATGGGGATTTCACCCCGTTTCAGTTTTTCGATCTTTTCCTCGATGATGTCCAGCAGGATGACCTTGTTGCCCAGGTCGGCGAAGCTGGCGCCAGTCACCAGCCCAACGTACCCTGCTCCCAGAACTGTGATATGCTTCATTTCAAAAGCCTCTCATTTTTTTGAAGTGTTGATCAATATGAATTTATTTGGCATGGCTTATTCTCATCCAGAACGATCTTTTCAATTGCTCCGTCAAACGTCATACGTCAAACGTAAAAATGAGCCTTTTTCGCCACGCCTTGACGTTTGACGCTTGACGTTTGACGTGCTTTGTCAGGCGTCGACCACGTGAAATTGTAAAGATGCAGGAAGGACGATCTGAACCATGCCATTTATTTGATGACAGAGGAGAGGTCTTCAGCCTCCAATGCCGCTTCGGCTTCTTCCGCGGCTTCCTCCGCCTTCTCGAAATCGGACCAATGCAGGCGCGCCCGGAAGAAGTAATAAACGCCCAGAGCGGTGATGGGCAGCCACAACGCGGCATGAAGCACCAGAGTGTAAGCCGCGGCCGTAATGGGATCGACGCCGCCCACATCGACCAGCACCTTGATGCCGGGCGCATCGAAGGTGCCGATGTAACCTGGCGCCGACGGCAACGTGGTGAACAGATTGACGATGCCATTCATCAGCATTAGCGTCAGGAATGAAACGCTGAAATCGAAGGCGTGCATGACAAACCAGTATTTCATCGTCTCGGCCAGCCAGATGAGCACCGACGTAAAGAAAATCATCACCACGTCTTTGGGGCTTTGCAACGACGCCAATCCGAACAAGAAACGTTCGATCACGCTATCAAATTTGGGGCGGAGCCTGGCGGGGAGGATGTGGTTCGCCAGGGGCCCGTACAGCTTCATCACCCATGCGGGACGGGCGGCCACAGCGATGAAAAGAACCAGCGCCGCGCCGAAGATGACGCTGAGGATAACGACGAAGCTGCGATATTGCGGCGGAATGCCCGAGACAAAAGGCAGCGCCAGAAAAACGAAGAGCAACATCACCAACCCATCGAAGATGCGCTCCACCAGCACCGTGGCCAGACTGCCGCTAATGGGGATGTCTTCGTTCTTTTTGAGCACGTAAGAGCGGATGACCTCGCCTGCCCGGGCCGGGTAAATGTTATTGCCCGCGTAGCCGATGCACACCACCGGAAACAGACGTCTGACCGACACGGGCTTGAACTGTCGCAGCATGTAATGCCAGCGCCAGGTGCGGATGAGCACGCCCACAAAATAAACGGCCACGCCCGGAATAATCCACCAGTAATTAGCGCGCTTCATCGATTCCCACACTAGCGGCAGTCGCAACCCGCGTAGCGCCGAATATAGAAACAGCGCACTGATGCCGATTCCTATCCAGATAAGCAGCCGCTTGATCACGTTGCGGCGTAAAAAGTCACTGATGGCGGAGAGATATTTCAAGGGTTTGTATGCTGTGTCGTTCTGGGTTTTTATCGGCGCACTCGGGCGTCACGCCCCTCGCTTGCCATGAAAACGCGAAGGGGACGAGGTGATCGCTTCGATCTTCGCGTTGTACGGCGGTTGCGAATGGCGGCTAATTGTAGCACAGACTATGAATTGGCCGGAAAAACAACCACCACACCGCCGCCCTTTTCCAGGCGCGCCTCATCCCTCCGGATTCTCCTCACACGTCTTCAAACCCGAGAGCGCAGGCTGCGAATAAGGGTTGACTTCCAGCGCTTTCTGCAGCCAGGGAATAGCCTTATCGCATTGACGGGGATCGCCATAGACATAAGAGAGGCCCAGCGTGTAGTAATAAGCCTCGTTATCAGCGCCCTGCTCGATGGCTTTCTCCAGAGGCCCCACCGCGTCCTCATAACGCTGTCGGCGATACAGCGCCATGCCCAGATGGGCCCAGGCCGCGGTGTTGTTGGGGTTGCGCTCCACCGCGTGTTGCAGCTCGATGATGGCCCGCTCGGGATCGTCCATGTAGTAATACGCCCACCCCAGGGCGTCGTAGGCTTCATCGTAATCGGGATTGAGCTTGAGCGCATGACGGAAGCTCTCGATGGCTTTCTCGTAGTCGCCCTGCGCCACGTAATTTTGCCCCAATTCGTAATACAGCCGCGGCAGGTTGGGATTGATGCGAATGGCTTCCTGGTATTGCTCGATGGCCTGCTCGTATTTTCCCTGGCTGTTGTACACGTATCCCAAACCGCGACGCGCGTCCACGCTTTGAGGATTCAGCCGCACCGCTTCATTGCCCTCCTCGATGGCGCGTCCCCAGTTGCCTGCATCCGCGTAGATTTCAGCCATGTAGGCCCGGGCTTCGGCCAGGTTTGGGTTTAGATCGATGGCGTGAACAGCCGCGGCGATGGCGTCATCGATCCGATTGTTCCAATCCAGCGCCCAGGCGTAGACGGCGTTGGCGAAGGGGTCCGATTCGTCCAGTTCGATGGCCTTTTGGGCGCTTTCCAGTGCATCCTCCTCTTCGCCCTGCCATATCTGCCAGCGCGCCAGAGTGACCCATATCTTCGCGTCGTCCGGGACCAAAGCCAGATATTGATGGTAGGATTCGATGGCTTTCTCCAGATGCCCATCCGATATAGCCAGCTCAGCATTCAAAATATGGACGGTGGGCGAGGTGGTGGGCGTGGGCGTGGGCTCGAAGGGATTGGGAATCCAGTCTGGCTCCTGACGGTAGAAGAAGAAAACGCCGCCAATCAGCAGGACGAGGAAAAATAGCATCCGTCGTCGTCGTTTCGCCTTCTGACGCTTGCGGCTGTCGGTGATGTACATGGTGCAGGGGGGTGGGGAGCAGGGTGGGTTAGAGGCAGTTATGCACTTCGGCCTCGTCAAATCGAGTTTGGGGCGTCATTTCAAGGGAGCTCAGCGACCGAGAAATCCCCTATCGGTGCGCGGCAAGGGCATGGCGGCAGTTCAGAAACCGGCTTCGCGGCGTGCGGTTTGCACCGCAGCCAGCAGTTTTTCGTGCAGGTAAGGATTGGCCGCTACCATTTGGTCTGCGCCCAGTCGCCAGGGATTGCCAGCATAGTCGGTGACCACGCCGCCCGCTTCGAGCATGAGCAACACGCCCGCGGCCCAATCCCAGGGCGAAAGGCGGGCCTCCCAATAGCCGTCCAGGCGACCATCGGCCAGCCACGCCTGGTCCAGCGCAGCAGCTCCGGCCCGGCGAATGCCGCGCACCCGGGGCATGAGATAGTTGAATTCAGCCAGATTGTTGTCTTTGGCCGTGGCCCGCACATAGGGGAATCCGGTGGCCAGCAGGCTCTGGTTCAGTTCGCGGGTCTGCGACGTTTGCAGCCGGGATTCATCCAGGCGCTCGGGCGTAGCCATCCATGCGCCCTGTCCTGCCGCGGTCCAGTAGGTGCGGGAACGCACCACGTCCTGCACCACCCCCAGGACGGGCTGCCCATCCACCCACAAGGCGATGGAGACGGCGAAGACCGGGAAGCGGCTGGCGAAGTTGGTGGTGCCGTCCAGCGGGTCCACCAGCCACAGCGCCCGACCACTTCGCTGCTGGTCACCACCTTCTTCCTCGGCCAGGATGCTGTGGTCGGGAAAGCGGGTGGTGAGGGTCTCCAGGATCAGGGCCTGGCTGGCGGTGTCCGCTTCGGTGAGCATATCCACCGCGGTGTTCTTGGTTTCGATGCGCCGCGGGCCCTGACGATGAATGTCGAGGAGCAGATCTCCCGCCTGCCGGGCCAGATGGATGGCAGTGGTCAGTTCGGCGTAAAATTCGTAGGAGGTGGGGATGGGGAGGGAGAGCATGAAGTGTTCAGTGTTCAGTTGAGTTCGATGTTGGTGATTTTGAGTTGGCCGCGGCGGGTTTTGCGGGTTTCGGGCGCATAGGCTTCCAGAGGCTTGTCGTATATCTCGATAACGTTGTAGATCGTGTCTCGTTCCACCGGAGTCTTGCCCGCTGCCTTGATCAGCCGCAGCAAGTCGAATTTATCCAGGAATTCCTCGGTGGTGGCGCCCGCGTCGTGGTAGATTTTCTCCTCCACCACGGTGCCATCGATGTCATCTGCGCCAAAGTGCAGCGAAAGCTGGGCGATGGGCGGGGTGAGCATCACCCAGTAGGCCTTGATATGCGGGAAGTTGTCCAGCAGCAGTCGGCTGATTGCGATGGTCTTCAGGGTGTCGTGGGCGCTGGTCCAGTCGAGCTGGCGGCCCAGGTTGTTGTTCTCGGGGTGATAGCGCAAGGGAATGAAGGTTTGGAAGCCGCCGGTTTCGTCCTGGAGCTCCCGCAATCGCAGCAGATGGTCCACTCGATGTTCGTAGCCTTCGATGTGGCCATAGAGCATGGTGGCGTTGGTGCGCAGGCCCAGCCTGTGCGCGGTGCGATGCACGGCCAGCCAGGTCTCGGCGTCGGCCTTTTCGGGGCAGATGCGGCGGCGGATGTCGGGGTGGAATATCTCGGCCCCGCCGCCGGGCATGGAGCCCAGGCCCGCGTCCATCAGCCGACGCAGGATCGTCTCGTGATCCAGGCCCGTCATCTGGGCGAAGAAGTCGATCTCCACGCCGGTGAAAGCCTTTAGATGCACGTTGGGGTAAGCCCGTTTCAACGCCCGCAGCACATCTTCGTAATACTCGAAGCCCAGGTCGGGATGCAGCCCGCCCACGATGTGGAACTCGGTCACGCGGGGATGCACGTCGTCGCGGATGCGCGCCACGATCTGCTCGGGCGTCCAGGTGTAAGCGCCCGGCTCGTTATCGCTGTGGCGGGCGAAGGAGCAAAAATTGCAGTGGAACGCGCAGACGTTGGTGGGGTTGACGTGGCGGTTCTGGTTGAAATAGACGTATTGTCCGCCATTGATGCGCCGGTTCACCCGGTCGGCCAGCTGGCCGATGGTGAGCAGATCGTAGCTCTGGAACAGGCGCATGCCGTCATCGAAGCTCAGGCGTTGGCCCGCCTGCACCTTGGCCGCGATGTCATCCAGGTCGCCGGTCGGACTGAGTGAAGAGAGTTGTTGTTCGAGCATAGAAAAAGTCCTCTTGAAATGGGGTGGTCGAAATCAGGCCCGCCAACCGCTTATTAGATGTTGTCGGAAATAAGAAGATTGTTGCTCACGTCCGACATTATGCAGCCAATGACAACGCTTAATGATTAATGAATGTAACTGCTCAGGTAGCTTGATTCGACCTTGAAAATGCATTGCCACGAAGGCTCGAAGGAACGAAGACACGAAGAAAATCCTTGTTTCGGCATGGTTCAGATCGTCCTTCCATCAGCTTTACAATTTCAATAGGGGCAGCGCCTGGCAAAGCGCGTCAAACGTAAAGCGTCAAACGTCGAAACGTGGCGAAACAGGCTCTTTTTGACGTTTGACGGATGACGTTTGGCGGTGAAATTGTAAAGATGGTTTTGAATGAGAATGAACTATGCCTAAATTTGGAATTGCTGGACGCACTTGAAACGAGTGTTGGCCCACCGTGCCATCCGGGCAACTTCAGAACGTGAGGGGACGCGACCACGGCTTGCGGGAAGTGCGTCGCACCAGGGCGACAAAAAGGGACGCAACGAACTGCTGCGCCCCTTGATTTTGCCATCGCTGATGCGCTTCTGCAAACCTGTCAGTTGCGCTTGTTCAACTGTAATCGATGGCGCTGAACGCGCTCAGCTTGGCCAGTCGATGTTTGGAGTTGATCATGCGAATAGTGCCCGACCGGGAGCGCATGACCAGGCTCTGGGTGGAGGCTCCGCCGCCGTAGTAGCGCACGCCGCGCAGCAATGCGCCCGAGGTGATGCCCGTGGCCGCGAAGAAGACGTTATCGCTGCTCACCAGATCGTCGATGGTCAGCACTCGGTCCAATTCCATGCCCTCGTCCAGGGCCTGCTGACGCTCATCCTCGTTGCGCGGCCACAGCTTGCATTGCATATCGCCGCCCATGCACTTGAGGGCTGCGGCCGAGATGACCGCCTCGGGCGAGCCGCCGATGCCCATCAGGATGTCCACGCCTGAATCATCCTGGGCTGTGGCGATGCTGCCCGCCACATCGCCATCGGAGATGAGGAGGATGCGGGCGCCCGTGTCGCGAATCTCCGCGATGAGCTCCGCGTGGCGCGGGCGATCCAGCACCATGACGGTGATGTCGCGCGGGCTCTTGTGCAGCGCCCGGGCCACGCGGCGGATGTTCATCTCCACCGACGAGTTGATGTCGATCATGTCTCGGGCTTCGGGCCCCACCGCGATCTTGTTCATGTAGACGATGTGCGAGGGGTTGTACATGGTGCCGCGTTCGGCCAGGGCCACCACGGCCAGCGCGCCGGGCAGGCCCTTGGCGGTCAGAGTGGTGCCGTCGATGGGATCCACCGCGATATCCACCTCGGGCGGCTCGCCCGTGCCCAATTGCTCGCCGTTGTACAGCATGGGCGCTTCGTCTTTTTCGCCCTCGCCGATGACGACGACGCCATCCATATCTACGCCGTTGAGCACCAGACGCATGGCGTCGACGGCCGCCTGATCTGCCGAGATTTTATCGCCGCGGCCCACCCAGCGGCCTGCCGCCAGGGCTGCCGCTTCGGTGACGCGGGCCAGTTCAAAAGCCAGGTTACGGTCGGGAACTACACGTGCCATTTGTTGAAATCTCCTTGAATGTAAGTCGATTGTTTGAAAGTAGTTCAACAATGTCAAATTTCCTCCAAATACATCCAGCAATTTCAAATTTGGCCTGGTGACAAGCCCCCCTCCCGGCCTCCCCCCGCTTCAGCCGACGCCTTGCAGGGGGAGGAGCCGCTGGTATGCCAATCTGTTTGGCAGATGGACATCTCCCTCCCCCGAACACGAGCGCAGCGAGTATCGGGGGAGGGGCGGGGTGGGGGCAAAAAGGAGGACGGGAGGGGGAAATCGCCTCCTTTCCGCTTGCGGATTCTAAATTTGACATTGATGAATGACGTAATGTGACATTGTCAAGTTAGTAG
>JALWDV010000303.1 GCA_027036755.1 Anaerolineae bacterium | reverse complement strand
CTAGCCCCGCAGGGGCGCTGTTTCTAGCCGGGGGACTTCATCCCCCGGCGCTGGCGGCGGGCGCGAAGCGCCCCGGGCCTATAACCGGATTATTTTGTCAATGTTCATAAGTCGGGCTCTTCAGGCCTACGGCCACGCTCCCTCTTCATCTCCCCCGTAAGCGGAGGAGAGAACAAACGGGAAGTCATTTTTCGACGCGCGCTCACTGAATACTGGATACTGAATACTGATTACTGCTCATCACGGTTTCGGGAGCGCTCTTCTGAAAAACCCTGGGGATAGCGCCGGGCCAGTTTCTCGATATTGCGCCGGGCGATATCTTCCAGGGGAATGTCCAGGGTGTCGGCCATGACCGCGAGATACCAGAGCACGTCGCCCAGCTCTTTTTCCAGTTTGTCTCGATCCAGCTCGTGGCCGTGGAAGAAGGCTTTTTTGATGTGTTCGGCCACCTCGCCCGCCTCGCCGTTGAGGCCCAGAGCGGTGTACATCATGGTCTTGTCGAAATCGCCGTGGTTGCCGGCGGTGCGCAGGGCCAGTTTTTGATACTCGTTGAAATCGAACATGGAAAGCTCCGAAGTTTGGGATGGAGGGGCGGTGATTGCAATCAGTTGCTGGGGAGAACCGGCTGGATGTGCGCCGTATCGCCATGCTGGCATGCGAAGGTTGAAATGATTGGGGTGCGTCCCATTTCGGTTGGAAGGCTGGGCGACGCAGGTCGCCCTTCAGCCCGCAGGGTTCAATAGAGCGACTTCAGTCGACGCTTTGGGCAGGTGGTGGGCACTGGCCGAATGAATTCAGTCTCTTGGGGACTTCGTCCCGAAGGCGGGCCTGCGCCCGCCAACTTGGTTCTCAACTCATTTAGGACGCACCCAAATGATTGTATGCTTTGCTATGATAATGCGCCGCTCCGGATGTGCGATCCGGCGCACATTTTCCGCTTGACCCGCCGGATGACATATCCGGCTGGACGCAAGCGGACTCCCGGGTCAGGATTTTCAGGGCTGAGAGAGGCAGGTGTCATCCAACAGGGCGCAGGGTTGGTCGGGGAC
The DNA here is from genome assembly GCA_027036755.1 of Anaerolineae bacterium. Lineage (GTDB taxonomy): Bacteria > Chloroflexota > Anaerolineae > J102 > J102 > M2005. The sequence continues at coordinate 12,089 of JALWDV010000303.1, read as the reverse complement.
GGGGGGCGGGGCCAGTCGCCAGGTTCCCAGCAGCGCCTCGTTGCCCGTCAGTTTGCCATCGGACCCGAGGATGTCGAGGCGCTGTCCTGTTTCGGGGTTGTAGAGGCCGACGAACAGGTTGACCTCATCGCCCGGCTGCGCCGCGTCCATGGGAACGATGAATTCCCGCCAGTCGTTGATGGGCTGTTGCGCGTCCAGGGGGAGGAAGACCAGGGGCGGGCCGTCTTCCTGCACGATGTTTCGGCCCGAACGCCGCAGGTGCACGAAGGGCTGATAGCCCTGGGGAACGCCCTGCTCCCAGCGCATCCAGAAATCGAAGAGGCGTCCGGCCGCGGGCGCGGCGTCGGGCAGCCAGGCCCGCAGGGGGATCAACGTACCCTCCTCGGTGCGGAAATCCACCGTCATCTCGCGGCCCCGGGGCTGGATGCGCGGCCCCAGATCGGGCGCCAGCAGGGTTTGCGGCGGGATGGCGCTCAGGGCGTTGTCTTGCCGCCATTGCCAGGCCGCGGCCAGGGCCAGCGTGCCGTTCTCCGCCCGGATTTCGACGCCCGGCGCGGCGTTGGAGGCGGGCAGCCGGTGGTTGGGCTGGAAGGGATCGGGCCCGTGAACGACGCCCACGCCCGCGCCCCAGTAGCGGGGTGGATACAGGGGCAGGGTGGCGATGCGAATGCGGTCGCCGGGCCGCCAGCGTTCGGGGGGATACCAGATCAGCGCGGGGGGTGAGAGTTGATCGTAGGTGTAGAGCAGTTTGCCGGAGGGGGTGAGCAGCTCCAGCCAGGGACGGACTGCGCCCGGCTGATAGCTGGCGCCCACCAGCCATTCGGTGATGACGCGCGCCTGCCGCCAGCGGGGCCACGCTTGGGCGTCGATGCGGGCGAAGGTCAGGGGATAGGTTTGCGAAAGCGCGGCCGCGTCGTCGGGCGTGCGAGCGAAGTCGTAGAAGGCGTCGGGAATGACGCGGTTCGGCGCGCCGCGGCGCAGCAGCAGATAGCCGTCGGCTCCGTCCACCACGCCCCAATCATCCGCGAGCATGGCCATCACCGCGTCGCGCAGGTCGCCCGGAGCCATGTCGGTGTCGCCGCTGACGTCGATGAAGGCCCATTGTGCGGGCCGGGCGGGCGGTTGGGCGTCCGCTCCGTAGGGAAATTGGTAGATGAATCGGCGATGGGCCAGATGCGGGTGCAGGGCCGCGGTGGCCGTGACCGGCGCGTCCGGGGGAATCTGGGTCAGAAAACGATGGATGAGCTGCTGGTGGGGCGTGATCTCGGCCCGGTCGTACGCGCCGCCCAGGGGCCCGCGCCCCGCCTGGGCGTAGACGTAACCCGACCATCCCAACAGCCAGATGAGGGCGAGGGGCGCCAGCAGGCCGCGGGCCAGGCCCGCGCTGCGGAAGAATGTCAGCAGCCGGTGCAGCCCGTAGATGGCGGCTGCGGCGAAATAGGGGATGAGGGGCGCGGTGTAGTGAAAATCGCCGTAGTATTGGGCGGGATACGCGCTGAAGAGGTTGGCCAGCAGCAGAGGCAGAGCCAGCAGCAACACATCCAATCCCAGCAGACTCAAGAAGCCGAAGGATGCGAAAAGCCCCAGCAGATACCGCACCCGGGCCGGTTCGGTGGCCAGCGACCACGCCAGCCGGGGATGCAGCGCGATGGTTTTGACGATGTCCAGGGGAGAATCGCCCAACTCGCCGTAGCGCTCGAAGTAAATCGAGTGGGCGGTGTGATGCACCTGGGCGCCGTAGGCGGGCACGATGACGAAGGTGGCGATGAAGAACCAGAGCAGGGCCAGGATCGTCACGCTCGCGCCGAGGAGCGCGCCCTGCTTCAGCCGCCTGTCGGTGATGAAATCCCGCCAGATGATCCAGGCTCCCAGGCCCGCGGCCAGCAGAGCGGCTTCTTCTTTGACCGCGGCCAGCAGAAGCGCGGCTGCGGCGGCCTGTCGCCAGCGTCTTTTATCGGCAGCCCAAAAGGCCCACAGGATGAAGGGAACCGCCAGGGGGATGGCGTGAAATTCGGTCAGGGCTGCGGATTGCAGCGAGGGGTTGAGGAAGTAGGCCGCGACAAAGCCCAGCGCCAGCGCTCCGCCCAGTTTGCTTCGGGTCAGGGCAAAGAGGGGGATGGCTCCCAGGGCCAGGGCCATGACTTGCAGCAACAGGATGGCCCGCACGTCGTCCCACAGCCAGAATGCGAGGCTGACGGGGATGAAGATGGGCTCCACGTGATCGGTGAGGCGGGTGGAGAGGAAATCCTGCTTGATCTCCTCCACGAAGCGCCCGCGGCTGGTGTTCCAGATGGCCTGATCCATCTGTCCCAGGTCCGATTTGTGGGTGCGCAGGGCCGCGTGCTGATTGAAGGCCAGGCCCGTAAAGATGATCACGTAGAGGATTATCATCAGGGCCAGGGCCAGCCAGTAGCCGTAGCGAGAGACGCTTTTCGCCGATGGCGCAGCAGAAGGGGGGAGGGAGGTCGCAGCGTTTGCCATGCAGGGTAAGTATACTACACCTGGCCTAACCTGGCAGAGCCAGAAACAAGAGGATTGATCTCTTGGCTGTACTGAAAAAACCTTCAACACGGAGGCGCAGAGCGCACGGAGGAAGAAATAAGGTGAGATTTGGAGAGGATTTTCTCCGTGAACCTCCTTATTTTTTCTCTGTGTCCTCCGTGTCTCCGTGTTGAGAAACCTTTTTGCAGTGCATCCATCTCTTGCAAAGCATGTCCTGAGCGCAGTCGAAGGGTCGCCAAGGCGCTAAGTTTTTCGGCTCAACAGGATTTCAGGGAGCATTGGCTTTACCAAACCCGCTGGATTGCGAATCCGCTGGGAGCTCTCTGCATCCAGCCGGATTCGCAATCCGCCCGACATCTCATCTCCCGGAATCCAAAAGAACCTCCTCAATGGTTTTTGGCGTCGCGTATGGTTGCGGATGATGCGTTCAGCCGGTGTGGATGGAATGAACGCGTTGCTTGTGGGGGATGTAAGTCCGTCCATACAGCTCGGCCAGTTCGGCCAGGCCCGCCTGGATGCCTTTTGTAAGCTGGTGAGGCTGAAATCGCCAGGCCCAGTTGCCCGCGGCCACCGCGGGCGTGTTCATCCGGGCCTCGCTGCCAAGATTCATGCAATCCTGCAAAGGAACGATGGCCAGATTGGCGGTGGAGGCCATGGCCAGGCGAATGAAATCCCAGGCGATATCGCTGCCATCCACCCGTAAATACCGGCGAACATGATCCCGTTCCCGTTCCGATGCTTTTTCGTACCAGCCGCGAGTGGTGTCGTTATCGTGGGCTCCGGTGTAGACGACGGCGTTTTTGTCGTAGTTGTGGGGTAAAAATGCGTTGCTGGCGTCGCCGCCCCAGGCGAATTGCAGCACTTTCATGCCGGGGAAACCGTAATGATCCCTCAATTCGTATACGCCCGGATCTGGTTCTCCCAGATCTTCGGCAATGAGGGGCAGGTCGCCCAGGGCGGCGATGATCGCGTCGAAGAAAGCGGTGCGGGGGCCATCCCGCCACTCGCCGTTGATGGCTGTTTCGGCGTCGCCTGGCACGACCCAATAGTTGTAGAAGCCACGAAAATGATCGATGCGAAGGATGTCATACAGGCGCAGATTGGCCCGGATGCGCTCGATCCACCAGGCAAACCCCTCGTCGGCCATCTTCTCCCAGTTGTAGATGGGATTGCCCCAAAGCTGACCGGTGGGAGAGAAGTAGTCGGGAGGCACGCCCGCCACCACCAGGGGGCGACCTTCTGCATCGAAGAGGAATTGTTCTCGATGGCTCCAGGCGTCGGCGCTATCCATGGCGACATAGATGGGGATATCGCCGATGATGCGGACGCCTTTTTCGTTGGCGTAGGCTTTTAGCTTGCGCCATTGCGCGAAAAAGAGCCATTGCTGAAAGTAATGAAACTGGATGACGTCGTTCAGTCGCTTCCGGGCTGCGGCCAGGGCCTGTTTTTTGCGATCGCGTAGCGAGGGCCGCCATTGATTCCAGGGAAGACCGTGATGCTCATCCTTCAGGGCCATGAAAAGGGCGTAGTCGTGCAGCCAGGCCTTTTCCTCCTCCACAAATTGCGTGAAGGAGTCGGGCGGAGCCTGCTCCTTGAACCGCTCATACGCCTGTTGCAGCAGCATTCGCTTCCATTGGATGACCGGTCCATAGTCCACGCGTTCCCGGGGAAACAGAGGCGCAGCCAGCTCTCGATAGCTGAGATAGCCGCGATGGCGCAAGTCTTCGGGCGCAATGAGCAGTGGATTGCCAGCGAAGGCGGAAAAACACTGGTAAGGCGAATCGCCGAAACCGGTGGGGCCCAGGGGCAAGACCTGCCACAGCCGTTGTTTGGCATCCGCTAGCCAATCGATGAAATGAAACGCCTCTTTGCCTAAATCACCAATGCCGTAAGGGCCGGGAAAGGATGTCGGATGCAATAGGATTCCCGAAAGTCGTTGTTCGGTCAAAGTCATCGCGAAGATCGAATGAAAAAGGTTCGGCTAAAGTAGTTGGCCCCAATCGGTAACTACTAAGGTGTAGCCACCATTTTTTGCCACGAAGACACGAAGAAAGGCGAAGGCGCGAAGTATCTTTCTTTATCTTTCCTTCGTGTCTTCGAAGAACTTCGAGCCTTCGTGGCTTTTGGCGGCTTAAAGTCAGGTACATTAGTAGTTACGATTATACCCGCTTTTCAGATAAATGATCAATCCGCCTCCCTCGCCCTTCGCAAAGCGCCCGATATTTGACACCATAACCCGCCCGACCTATAATCACTTGGTTTGTTTTGTCATTGTCAGCAACCTGTCCGGTTGCTCATCTTATACATCGAAGGAATTGCTATGCAGTCACGGAACAACATTATCCTTGTTATTCTCATCATCCTGGTCGCTTTGGCGACCTACATCGCGCTGCCCATCGATCATTTCGATTGGTTCAAAAAGATGGTGGCGCCTCATCAGGATGGCCCGCAGGCGCTGACGCTGCGTCTGGGCCTGGACTTACAGGGCGGCACTCAGATCCAGTTGGAGCCAGACCTGCCATCGGGACAGAAAGCGACGGACGAGCAATTGGACCTGGCTCGGGCTATCATCGAGCGCCGCGTCAACGGTCTGGGCGTCAACGAATCATTGGTGCAAACAGGTAAGGACCGCATCATCGTGGCGCTGCCCGGCGTCGATGATCCCGACGCGGCCATCGAGACGCTGCGCGGCACCGGTCAGTTGGAGTTTGTGGATTTGGGAGACAATCCCGAACGCCTGGGTGCGGGCGATGAGATCAACACCTCTAATGGCCCGGCCGAAAATCCGACCACCGACACCGTGTACGAGACCGTTATGACCGGCGACAAGCTGAAGAATGTGGATGTCCGTCGCGATCCCAACACCCAGAAGCCCTACATCGCCTTCGAGCTGACGCCGGAGGGCTCAAAGATCTTCGGGGAGTACTCGGGGAAGAACATCGGCAAATTCCTGGCCATCGTCATGGACAAAACCATCCTCTCCGCTCCGGTCATTCAGGCCAAAATCACCGACGCGGGCCAGATTACGGGCAACTTCACGCTGGATGAGGCCCAGAACCTGGCTATCCAGATGAAATACGGCGCTCTGCCCGTGCCACTGAAGGTGGTGGATGTGCGCACGGTTGGCCCTTCTCTGGGTGAAGATTCAGTGCGGCGCAGCCTGCTGGCGGGCACCATTGGCATCATCGTGGTGCTGTTGTTCATGCTGGCCTTCTATCGACTGCCCGGCTTCCTGGCCGATCTGGCCCTGTTGAGTTTCGTTTCCTTCAACATCGCATTGTACAAGATTATTCCTGTGGTGCTGACCCTGCCTGGCATCGCCGGTTTCCTGCTGACCACCGGCACCGCGGTGGACGCCAACATCCTCATCTTCGAGCGCATGCGCGAAGAGCTTCGGGCCGGGCGCTCGCTGCCCAGCGCGGTGGAGGCGGGCTTCTCCCGGGCGTGGACGTCCATTCTGGACTCCAACCTCTCCACCATCCTCACGGGCCTGATCCTGCTTTACTTCGGATCGAACTTCGGGGCCTCAGTGGTGCAGGGTTTCGCTATCACCCTGATCATCGGCGTGCTGGTCTCCATGTTCACCGCCGTTTTCGCCACCCGCACCTTCATGCGCTTTATCATTCAGTACTTCGCCGAGCCCCTCAAGGACAAGCTGTCCTGGTTCAGCGTTTAACCCCGCTCCTGCACTTTTTGCTTCTGGTATTGGCTTATGTATGACATTATCAAACACCGACGCTGGTATTACATTTTTTCGACGCTGATCATCGTCCCCGGACTGTTGATCATGCTCTATTCCATGCTGACCATTGGCACGCCCTTCCGGTTGTCTATCGATTTCACCGGCGGTTCGCTGTGGGAGCTGCGTTTCTCTGAACCTGTCGCCCCGGGCGAGATGGTGGAATTCTTCCACAGCCAGGGCATTTCCGACGCCAACGTGCACACCATCGGCGATGAAAACACCCTGGTCATCCGCACCAAAGAAATCACGCCTGAAGAAAAGGTCGCTCTGATGTCCGCTATGGAGAAGCAGTTCGGCGAAAAGCCGGAGGAGCTTCAGTTCCGCGCCGTGGGCCCCACCGTGGGCAAGGAGGTGACGCGGACGGCCTTCATCGCTGTAATTATGGCCTCGCTGGTGATCCTCGGTTTCATCATCTGGGCCTTCCGTCAGGTGGATCATCCCTTCCGTTATGGCGTTTCGGCCATCATCGCCATGATCCACGACGTGCTGGTGGCCTCGGCCTTCTTCTCGCTGATGGGCTTCATTTCGGGATGGGAGGTGGACGCGCTGTTCCTCACGGCCCTGCTGACCGTCATCGGCTTCTCTGTTCAGGACACCATCGTGGTGTTCGACCGCATCCGCGAGAACAGCCGCCGTCGCAAGGGCGAATCCTTCGAGGTTATCGCCAATCGTTCATTGCTTGAGACCGTACAACGGTCCGTCGCCACCCAGATCAACGCCATGTTCGTGATGATCGCCCTGCTGCTTTTTGGCGGCGTCACCATCCGCCAGTTCATCGCCACCATGTTCATTGGTATGCTTAGCGGCACCTATTCCTCCATTTTCATCGCCACGCCGCTGCTGGTTTCGTGGCAGAATCACGAAGGCGTCTTCGGCTGGTTCCATCGCGACAAGAAGAAGAGCCAGAGCAAGAAAGCCGCCACTGCTTGACATTCTTTCCTTTTGGATAAAGACCGGGCTTTTTCGCCCGGTTTTTTTGTTATTTGGTGATCGCCATGTTAGCACTGACTTTGCATGAGGGGCGTCTTGCCCTGCGCGACGATTATCCTCGCCCGACGCCTGGTCCGGGCGAGGCCCTGCTGCGGATGCGTTACGCGGGCGTTTGCGGCACCGATTTGGCTCTGGCCGCGGGCTACAAGGGCGGCTTCAGCGGCGTGCTCGGGCATGAATACGTGGCCGAGGTCGTCGAAGCGCCCGGCAACGAGGAATGGGTGGGCAAACGCGTGGTGGGAGAGATCAACACCTATTGCGGCGAGTGCGACCATTGCCGCCGCGGGCTCATCACCCATTGCCAGAACCGTCGCGTGCTGGGCATCATCAACTGGGATGGCGCGTTCGCCGAATATCTCGTCAGCCCCATCTATCTGCTGCATCCCGTTCCCGACAATGTTCCCGACGAGATGGCCGCTTTCGTCGAGCCGCTGGCTGCGGCCTATGCGGCCCTGCGCGATGTCCCCGAGGACGCGGGCGATCGGGTCATCATCTTCGGCGACGGTCGTTTGGGCCAGCTCATCGCCCGGGTGTTCCAGAGCGAAGGGTATCATCCTTTGCTCATCGGGCGTCATAATGATAAGCTGGCTCTCGCCGCGCAGGCGGGCGTGCAAACTGCACTCGAACCTCCCGCGGGCCGGGAATACGACATCGCAATCGACGTCACCGGCAACGCTCAGGCTCTGCAGCAGATTTTCGGTCTGCTGCGCCCGCGCGGCGCGCTGATCCTCAAAACAACCAGCGCCGAGCAATCCCGACTGGATTTCAGCCCGATGGTGGTGAACGAGCTGCGCATCATCGGCTCTCGCTGCGGGCCGTTCCCCCGGGCCATTCAGGCTCTGGCCCAGGGCGTCATCGATCCTCGCCCGCTCATCACCGCGCGCTATCCCCTCCATCGGGCCGAAGAGGCCTTCCATCAGGCCCGTCAACGCGAGAGCCTCAAGATTCTCTTGTACAATTCTGAGAACGCCTCTATCTGATGCTATAATCCCTTGTGGGAGGATGTTTTCTCGCTGCGAAGCGGCCGCGCTTCCCGCTTCTCTCTTGTCGCTGGCTCCGACATCTCTCCTCAACGAGCGCATTTTCTCATCTCTACCCAAAAAAGGAGTACAACACTTATGCACAAAAAGTATAGAGTCGTCATGATTCCCCTTATCGTCATCGCTTTCGCCCTGATGTTGCTGGGGTCGTGGGGGGATGGCGCGGTTTCCAATGCGGCCGCCGTCATTGCTGATGATGAGTTGGCCTATATCGACTCCGCCGGATACATCAACATCGCCGATCCTGTCACGCCTTCCGGTTCGCAGCCTTTCACCTGGCGTTCTCCCACCGGCGGCTACACCGATATGACCACTATCGACGTCAATGGCGATGGCGTCGATGAATTGATCGCCATTGGCGGCAATAAGGTGGAGCTTCTTGTTCCTTTCAACACGGGCGGGGTTTTGCCCCAATTCAGTCGCACCATTGGCGGATTCCAGTATATCTCCGTCTATGCCGGTGATCTTATTCCCGGTGACGGCGGCCGGGATGAAATTGTGGTGCAGCGCACCGACAATCGCAACAACGTCCTTTACAGCGTGCAGATTTATGATGGCAACGCCGACGGCACGGCGTGGACCCTTGTCTTCGATGAATCCTTTGGCACCGAATGGATTCGCATGGCTGCGGGAAATATCGATGGCTACGAAGGAGATGAGTTGGTTATGATGCGCAACGGCGCGTCCACCAATCCCGACAAGCGCATCGAGGTCCGAAAATACGCGCCCCAGGATCCAAACGGCCCCTGGATTTATCTTTCCAAAGACTGGGTCTATAGCTTCCATTGGATCGACTTGGCCACAGGCAACACGCATCTCAATAATGGCGATATCGATGAAATCATCGCCACACGCGGCGAGGTTCTAGCGGTGCGAGATTCTTTTCTGGTGTTCCAGTACTACAACTATCAGTTGACCGACGCTCCTCAGGGCGCAGGCAAATTCTATCCCTATTTCACCGATATCGCTGTTGGCGACGTCAACAACAGCGGTGATGACGAAGTCTTTCTGATTCGCGATCCTGAAGCTGCCGGCGGCATCTCTTTGAAAGGGTTCAATTGGGGTGGGGATCCCATGCCCGATCCCTGGGAGTTATCCCTGGGCCGCGACCTGCAGCGGGTCGAAATGGGTGATGTGGATGGTGACGGCAAGGCCGAGGTGGTTGTGGCTCAATCCACCTCTTACCGCATCTATTGGTCTCCCGCCATCGATTACAACAATGGCGGTGATGTGGCTGTAAGTCTGCGCAAGCCGGTGGTCATCCAGTTGGGCAATTACGATGGCTCCGGCATTTCCACCGAGCCGCCCGAGATGCAGGTCACGCCCACATCCCTGGGTTTCGAGATGACCCGCGCTGAATCCGCCCCCCCCGCCCAGACCTTCGAGGTGACCAACATCGGCGGCGGCCTCCTCAACATCCATGTCGACGCCCGCACTCAAAGCGGCGGCGACTGGCTGGAAGTCACGCCCTTCGACGCCACTGCGCCCGCAACTTTCACCGTGCGCATGAAGGACGTGGTCTCCAGCATGGACCCCGGAACTTATGACGCGACCATCACGGTGGCGGGAACTTCGCCTAGTGGCGATGTCATCAACGGCACGCAGACCGTCACCGTGCGGCTCACCATCCGTCCCACCGGGCCCGCGCTGGAGGTGACGCCCGAGCGCTATGATTTCAGCATCAACTTCGGCGGCGTCGTGCCCACGCCCGATCCCCTGGTCATCCGCAATATCGGGGATAGCGGCAACATCTACTATCAGATCGCCGTCACCACCAGCGATGGCAGCAACTGGCTGCGTCTCAGCCGCTATTCTGGCTTCACCGATGACACTGTTGAGGTGACTCTGGCTCCGCAAAATCTGCCCCCCGGCGATTACACGGCGCTCATCACCGTCACGGCCGACGCCGCCCTCACCGGCAGCCCCGCGTTGATTCCGGTGACGCTCCACATCGAAGCCACGGGCATGGTCGTCACCCCGGCCGAGCTTTTCATCCAGGCCTTCAAGGGCGAGCCTTCGCCCATCAGCGAGGTGTTGATCGATCAGGCTGCACCCGGCAGCGGCGCCATCAGTTGGTACGCCTATGTGGTGCCTTCGGGCGACTGGTGGCATGATTTTGCGCCTCTGTATGAAAGCGGTCAATTCACCGCCAAACGCACCGACAAGGGCCTGCTGTTCGTCGGTCCCGATGGCGAAGAAAGCCTGTTGCAGTACGTCCCCTGGGTGAAACTGGTGCCCGCTCATGGCATCACCCCGCGCGTCATGCAGGTTGTGCTGGATATGGCGCAGGCGCCGGTGGGCGAGAGTCGCGTCACCATCCTGGTCGATGGCGGGCCGGGCACGCCCAACCGCTTCCAGGGCGTCGATGTCCGCATTGTGGTCGCTGCCGAGAATGGCGCGGTGTGGCTGCCCATCTACCTCAACCAATAACCCCCTTTCCTTCTTTCGCTCAAACCTGACAGGTTCTCGTAACCTTGGCGGTAGGATGTGCGGTTTTCGGCCAGCAACGAAGCGTGCAAGGCTCTGAATCGTTGCAAAAGGAACCTGTCAGGTTAATTCAAGCGAAAACGACCTTAGCAGTCACCTCCCGCGACACCCAGCGCCCTCCGCCGGTTTCATGGCGGGGGGCGTGGCATTTTGCGCGTCATCCCTCCGCCAGACGCGCCGCCAGCCAGGGCAGCGTCTTCGCCACATCGCCGCGGATGATCACATCCGCCAGATGATCCAGCGGCGTCATGCCCAGGGTGGCGATGATGAGCTTCGAACCGCTGCGCACCGCCAGCGCCGGCAGATCCGCCGCGGGCATCACCTCCAGCGAAGAGCCCGCCACCAGCATCAGATCGCTCTGCAGCGTGGCTTCCTGGGCCGCCACCACCACGTCGTGCGGCAGCATTTCTCCAAAAAGGATGATGTCGGGCTTCATAACGCTTCCGCACCGGGGACAGACAGGCGGCTCTCCCGTTTGCAAAAAACGCTCCAGGTGCGGGACGCCTTCTTCGCGGTGCCCGCAATTCAGACAGCTTATCGTGCGCAAATGCCCGTGAATCTCCAGCACCCGTTCCGCCTCGGCCTTGTGATGCAGGCCGTCGATATTTTGCGTAACGATAGCCTTCACCTTGCCCATGCGCTCCAGTCGCGTCAGCGCAAAATGGGCGGGATTGGGCCTGGCGTTCAAAATATCCTTGGCCAGAGGTCGCACCCAGTTATAAAACCGTTGCGGATGTTCGCGGAACGCCCACAGCGTGGCCACCTCGAAGGGATTGGTCAGGCTCCATAACCCCGTGTTATCGGAGCGAAAATCGGGGATGCCCGAGGGCGTCGAAACGCCCGCGCCGGTCAGCGCCACGACGTTGCGGGCCTCTTTCAGCAGCGCCAGCGCCTGATCGAGGGATTCTTGCAGGTTTTCGGATGATCTGAATCGGCGTAACACAATGTGATGTGGGACGAACGAATTTGTAAAAACAGGATTTGAGAAAGAGGCGTCACTGGTGTAAACTTTGACGGAATGCTTTTTCATTATACTACTTTCATTCCCAAATACTGATTTTTTCGGTAACGACCTTGACAATGTCACATTACGTCATTCATCAATGTCAAATGGGTGCGCCCTATTTCGGTTGAAGAAACAGCAACGCCGCCAGCGCCGGGGGACTTCATCCCCGGGCGGACGTGGCGAACGCCACTATAGCGATTCGGGTTGTGAACATTCATCATTCGGCCAAAACGCCCGGCTGGCCCTAACTCATTTAGGACGCACCCATGTCAAATTTAGAATCCGCAAGCGGAAAGGAGGCGATTTCCCCCTCCCGTCCTCC
>JALWDV010000302.1 GCA_027036755.1 Anaerolineae bacterium | reverse complement strand
CAGGAATCTTCCTGTTTTCAATTGTCAAGGTGCTGGAAAACTGGCTCGGCGCCAGATCGATTTGTCAAGCTGGTTTTACTGCAAATGAACCATGCCGATTATTTTAACTTTCCAACTCATTTGGGACGCACCCATTTGAAATTGCTGAATGACGTAATGTGACATTGTCAAGGTAAATGGATTTACGGCAAGAATGGATTGATGACGCGCAATGTCCCCTCGATAACCAGCCCGTGCTGTAAATCTTCAGTCAATAAGCAGTCTGCTGAGCTGTATCGGGCGCTGGCAACGATGAGACTATCCCAAAATGAAAAACTGTATTGACTGCGCAACAGCGAAGCATCCAGGAGGATATGTTCGTCCAGGCTGATGATAGCATATCTTCGATAGAACGATTGCAGCAACGCTCGAAGCCTGGCTTCTTCCATGTGAGCTTTTTTCAGCAAGTTCACACTGATTTCATTCAGAACCTGGACGCTCAGGATGATTTGTTGCGTTTCAATGATTTCTTTGGCGATGACATGTTTCCTGACATCCTGTGTGGCAATGAATGCATACAGCCAGATATTGGTGTCGACAAAGCAAAGTCCCTCAATGTCTGCGCTCATGGACTGCCTCACGAGATAAAGGTCGGAAGTCAGGCAGGTTCAAAGGATTGGACAACAATCGGTCGATGGCGTCTTCGCCCTGTGTTTTCGCTTCAGGAATGATAATGACGCTCACATGTTCAGGAAACCGGTCGCGATATTCACGAGGGATAGCGATTACGCCATTTTTTATCGTAGCTTTGAACTTCAGCGCTTGCATAAAAGCCTCCAAAATGAATGATCTACTTGGCATCTAGTGTATCGTATTCCTCTTTTGCCCGCAACCCATCGATGTTGCTCTTTTTACTCTCACTCTACTCGTAACTCCGTCAACTATGCCAACCGAACCCACTTCACGTTTCCTCCGAGCCTGCTATCGACTGAAAACCGACGCCACGCCCATCTGGTTTATGCGCCAGGCCGGGCGCTACATGCCCGAATACCAGGCCATCCGCGGCCAGCACAAGAGCATCCTGGAGATGATCGCCAAGCCCGAGGTCGCGGCCGAAATCACCCTCCAGCCCGTGGACATCCTGGGCGTGGACGCGGCCATCCTCTTCGCGGACATCCTCCTGCCCCTGCCGCCCATGGGCCTGCAACTGGAATTCGTGGCCGGCCGCGGGCCCGTCATCCACAACCCGGTGCGCACGCCCGATGACGTGGCCTCGCTGCGGCCGGTGGATGTGGCCAGCGACCTGGGCCATGTGTTCGAGGCCATCAAGTTGGTGCGGGCCGAGTTGGATGGTCGGGACATCCCCCTCATCGGCTTTGCGGGCGCGCCCTTCACCCTGGCCGCGTACATTATCGAAGGCGGGCCTTCCCGCAACTTCGTTGAGACCAAGAAGCTCATGTACGGGCAGCCCGAGACGTGGCAGGCGCTGATGCGACGCCTCACGCCCGTGATCATCGACTACCTGCTGGCCCAGGTGGACGCGGGCGCTCAGGCCCTGCAACTCTTCGATTCCTGGGTGGGCGCGCTCAATCGGCAAGACTACCGCCGCTTTGTGCAGCCCTACTCCACCCGGATTTTGCAAGCCCTGATGGCTCGGGCCGATGTCCCCGTCATCCATTTTGGCGTGGGCGCAACCACCCTGCTGCGGGAGATGAAAGCCGCTGGCGGGCATGTCATCGGCCTGGACTGGCGCATCCCCCTGGATGAAGGATGGGCGCTGCTGGGCGATGACGTGGCCGTGCAGGGCAACCTGGACCCCGTCGCCCTCTTCGCGCCCCTGCCCGAGCTGGAAAACCAGGTGCGGGACGTGCTGCGCCGCGCGGGCGGGCGACCAGGCCACATCTTCAACCTGGGCCACGGCATCTTGCAGCACACGCCCGTGGAGAACGTGCGGGCTGTCGTCGAAATGGTCCACGAATTCACTTCGGCATAATCCTTTTTCTCCTTGGCGTCTTAGCGCCTTTGTGTGAGCTATGACTCGACTCGTCATCATCGGCGGCGGCATCGCCGGCCTCTCCGCCGCCTACTTCGCCCTCACCCGACCCCAAAACCCGCCCGATGAGGTCATCGTCCTGGAAAAAGCCGACTGCTGGGGCGGGAAGATCGCGACCGAGCGGGTGGATGGCTTTGTCATCGAAGGCGGGCCCGACACATTCATCGCCATGAAGCCCTGGGGCATGGCCCTGGCCCGGGAATTGGGCATCGCCGACCGCCTGCATGGCAGCAATCCCAAACAAAAGGCCACCTATATCCTGCACCAAGGCCGTCTCCATCCCCTGCCCGGCGGCCTGACCATGATGATCCCCACCGATTTCGGCGGGATGCTGCGCACCGGGCTTATCTCCTGGCCCGGCAAGCTGCGCATGGGCCTGGACTTCCTGCTGCCGCCCGCGAAGTCGCCTGGAGAGGAAAGCCTGGGCCGGTTTGTGAGCCGTCGCCTGGGGCGGGAAGCCTATGAGGCCCTCATCGAGCCCTTGATGAGCGGCATCTATGCGGGCGATGGCGACCAGCTCAGCCTGCAAGCCACCTTCCCCTACCTGCGCGATCTGGAAGTGAAGCATGGCGGGCTGGTGCGGGGCGCGCTGGCCGCCAAACGGGAGCGGATGAAGCGCAACGGGGCCGCGCCCGGCTCCCGCAGCATGTTCGTCACCCCGCGGACGGGCCTGGCCGAGCTGGTGGAGGCGCTGGTGGCGAGGTTGCGTGAACTGGGTGCGGAGTTACGGTTGGGAGCAGATGCGACGCACCTGGCGCGTCCAAGAACGCTCTACCAACTCACCCTGGCCAGCGGCGAAACCCTAACCACCGATTATCTCATCCTGGCCACGCCCGCGTTCGTCTCCGCCCGTCTGCTGCGCCCCTACGATCCCGAGCTCGCGTCCCTGCTGGACGCCATCCCCTACGCCTCCACCGCCACCGTGACCCTGGCCTATCCCCTGGCCGATGTCCCTCACCCGTTGGACGGCTATGGCTACGTCATCCCTCGCAAGGAGGGGCGGCGGGCGTTGGCCTGCACCTGGACCTCCACCAAATTCCCCCACCGCGCGCCCGAAGGCATGGCCCTGCTGCGGGTCTTTGTGGGCCGCGCGGGCCAGGAGGCTGCCATCGATTGGACGGAGGAAGGGCTACTGGACATCGCGCGGGAAGAGTTGCGCCTGACCCTGGGCGTCACCGCCGAGCCCTTGCTGCACCGCGTCTTCATCTGGCCCCGGGCCATGCCTCAATACAACGTGGGCCATCCCGCGCGGGTGGGGCGCATCCTGGCCGGGTTAGACCGCTGGCCGGGGCTGGCCCTCGCGGGCAACGCCTACCACGGCATCGGCATCCCCGACTGCATCCATTCGGGCGAGATGGCGGTGGGACGTGTGTTGCGGGGGGATGAGCAGGATTAGGACTATGGGGCGCCCATCCCCAGGCGTGGGGACTTCATCAAAACGCGAAGGGTGGTTTGATTGATCTTTCGGTGATATAATCGCTGCCATGAAAAAGATATTTTGGGTCCCCATCCTCACCTATGGAGGAGCAGCCCTTGCTCTGTTTTCCCCCCTGCTTTGGCGATTGCAGACAGGGCTGCATGATCGATCCGACACCATCCTCAATACCTGGATTCTGGCATGGCAAGACCACATTCTGACGCGAGCGCCGCTGGACTTGTTCAATGCGCCCATTTTTCATCCGTTGCCCGATACTCTGGCCTATTCTGAAATCCTGTGGCCTATCGCGCCGTTGGCGCTGCCCATCCAGATCGCCTTCCAGAATCCCATCCTTGCTTATAACTTCTTTTTTTTAGGCAGCTTCCTTCTTGCCGGCTTCAGTATGTATGTGCTGGCTTTGCGTATGACGGGGTGCCGGGCGGCTGCGTGGATGGCCGGGATTATCTACGCCTTTTCACCTCATCAATTCGGGCATCTCAGCCAACTGCAACTGTTGACCATCGGCTGGTTGCCCCTCGTCATCCTGTTCCTAGATAGGTTTTGGCAGCGGGGACAGAGGCGGGATGGGGCTCTGTTGGCATTAATGATTGTATTTCAGACTCTGTCTTCCTTTTATTACGGATTTCAGGTGGCGTTAGTGGTGGGGTGGTACGTTCTCTATCGCTTGGTCTCATTCCGTCGTGGGCAAACAGGACGACGGCTGCTCCAACTGATCCTGTGGGGCGGTGTGTCGGCGCTGTTCATTGCCCCCTTTGCTTTGCCCTACGTGCGGGTACGCGCCAACCTGGGGCTGGAGCGTTCGTTGGGAGAGGCATTGGCTGCAGCCCCTGGCTTGACGGAATATGTGTTCCCTAGCGCTGGCCATCGTTTGTATGGAATTTTCATGCCGCCGCAAGAGGGGGGAGGCTTGTTCTTAGGCGTCACCGTACTGCTTCTGGCTGGCATCGGTGTAGCCCGATGGCGGCCCATGGGGCTCGGACGTATCGGCCGCGGCTACTGGCTACTCATAGGGATCTCAGCCATGATTCTTTCCCTAGGGCCTTACTTCAAGTGGAGTCAATCGGATCCGGGCGGATTTCAGTTGCCCTTCGCATGGCTCTACCAACACGTTCCTGGCATGACTGTGATTCGGGCGCCAGGACGTTTTGGCGTGACCGTGTTTTTGGTTTTGGCGTTGCTGGCTGCCATGGGCTTGACCTTCCTTCTACGTCGTCTTCGAGAGGGTTGGCCGCGGCTCGCGATAGCTGCCATAGCCGCTGCACTGATTTTTCTGGAATACGCGGGAGGTGCGGACGCGTTTGTTGTGCAGCCCATGCCCCAGCGAGACCCTCCACCTCCAGCTTACGCCTGGTTGGCTCGGCAGCAGCCCCCTTCGGCCTTGGTGGAATTACCCTTGATTCCCGAGATGGCTCAGCCGCCATCGGGCGCGAGCGGGCCCGGCGCGGGCCAGGCCTGGCCCGATTACAACATCTATCGCTATCAGTATTTTCAGATGAGCCATTGGCTGCCGATGATTGATGGGTATAGCGGGTTTACGCCTCCTCACCATCGCGAGTTGGGGCTGACCATGGCCCATTTCCCTTCGCAGCGGTCTCTGGCCATGTTGCGAGGACTGGGGGTGAAATGGGTGGTGGTTCATAGCGGCGTGATGGAAGGCTTCACGCCGGGTCGAGCTCTGATCCTGCGACGATCTCTGTTTCAGACCTCCGGCGTCGTTCATGTTCGCGACTTCGACACAGATTGGATATTTCGCGTGGAAGCGGGTTCTGTAGCGGAGGCGGAAGGCCGTATGTGGGTTGCCCCCTCGGGGCAGGTGTTCCTCGTCCTCGCTTCGGCCGTGCCTGGCGCCACCGCTGTGATTCCGCCAGATCAACGTCTGCGCTTGCGCGGGATATGGCGTTCGGGCAGTGGCGAGGAGGAAGCATTCCAAGTCTCTGTAGCTTTGCCTTTGCTCATCGATGAAGCCAGCGTGGTTTCCTTGCCCCTGCCCTGGCCCCAGACCCCCGGGCGATATACTCTGGAACTGACCGCGGAGAACATGCCTGGGATCCGCCGGTTCGTCGCGCCGGTTGATATCTCATCAGCATTCGGTCGCGTCCAGTTGCATTCCGTGCAGGCCTTGACGCGGCCCACTGTGCTGCATCTCACCTCCGGGGAAGATATTTCGCTGAGCCTGGATTGGTTGTTGACCGATCGTCCGCGAGGAGATGTTATCATCACCGCGTCGCTGGTGAATCGCGATGGCGCCGTTCTTGATAAGAAAATTCAGTCGCTGGGCGCGGGCCACGACCTGGTGCGGGATTGGACACCGGGTCTCACCCTCACCTCCACCATTCTCTTTGATCTGCCTCAGGATGCGCTGGGGAAATACGGGGTCTTGGTCCAACTTTTCAATCCGCATGACGGTGTGGATTATTACTTTTTCGATGATCACCTGCAGCCTGTGGCGTCGCTCTTTTTTCCCGTTGTTGTCAAACGGCCCAACTTTCCTATCACACCCTTGCCCCCGAAGACTTTTCTGGCTCGTTTTGGTGATATCTACCTGTTGCGAGCGGAGCCACAGTCATCTCCAGTCGCCGGGAAACCGTTGGATATCCTATTCGCCTGGACTGCGGCCCGGCCCATCGCCGACGATTACACCCAATTCGTCCATCTCATGGATGAAACAGGCCAGATAGTGGCGCAGCGAGACTCCCAGCCTCTTTCCGGACGTTATCCTACCAGCATCTGGTCGCCCGGTGAAGTGGTCGAGGACCATTTCCTGGTTCCTATTCCCGAGGACGCGGCAGGACGCAGGGTGTGCCTACGGGTGGGTTTTTACGATCCTGTCTCCATGCAGCGCCTGGCCCGCACCGATGCATCCTCCGATTTTTGGACTGACGAGAAGACATGCGGGTGGGTGCGAGCCCCCTGATGAGGCCCGCGAATCCTAGTACACGAAGGCCGAAATGATTGGGGTGCGTCCTTTTTCGGTTGAAGCGTTTGCCACGTCCGCCCGGCGATGAAGTCGCCGGGCTACAAAACAGCGCCGGATAAATCCGGCTAGCCCCGCAGGGGCGCTGTTTCTAGCCGGGGGACTTCATCCCCCGGCGGGGCTTGCTATATGCTACCCAAAAGGGCCCCATCTTCCGAGCGCAGTCTCGGACGATGCCTAGTGTCTTAGGAATTATTTTCTTGGGTTTGGTAACTGCTAACGTATGCCAGTTGGTTGTC
The DNA here is from genome assembly GCA_027036755.1 of Anaerolineae bacterium. Taxonomy (GTDB): domain Bacteria; phylum Chloroflexota; class Anaerolineae; order J102; family J102; genus M2005. Next base: position 6,472 of record JALWDV010000302.1, on the reverse strand, counting down.
TTTTTTCACTCAAACCTGACAGGTTCTTGCAACCTTGGTGACAGGATATGTAGTTTTCAGCCAACAACGAAGCGTGTACGGTGCTGAATCGCTGCCGAAGGAATCTGTCAGGTTAGTTCAAGCGAAAACGACCTTAGCAGTTACTGGGTTTGTTTTGGAGCCATAAAAGCGGGCAGCACGGTTAAAAAGGGAAGTATGGATATGAGGAAGCGCGCCTCTTCTCCCCTTTCTCCAATAGAAAGCAGCAGAATACAATACGCGGTGAAGACAAGCAGGATATGATCCGTGACGGATAGGAGTTTTTGGTGGGGGACACGGAATTTATTTTTGACAATGTAGAGGGCGAAAGTCCCCAGGTTGATCAATAACCAGGCCGAAGTCAGCTTAACGAGAAGACGGTACAATCCAAACGCTTCCGATTTGGGCTCGTTACTATAGATGCTTGTTTTTGCTGATAGCAAATCGTCGACTCGCTCAATCATATACAGCAGGGAGGTTCCAGGATGATGAAACCAATAGCTCATGATGGCGACTTGAATCCTGCGGCTGTTTTCGGTATGTTCGGGCGTGTTGAGATTGGGCCATCGTCCTTCGACGAGTGGCGCATCGTGAACTTCTTTTACAAGTTCGACGGAACGCACGGGATCCCCCTCCCAGCACCGGGCAAGGTTGTAGCCTGCATGGTTGGAAAAGGTGATTTGTCCCAAATCATGGTGCAAGTGCCAGTGCCATAGTCCGGAAAAAAGGAGAATGGGAGCCAAAAACCAAATAAATAGTCTCACCGAGGCTGTTTGAGACAGCTTGAAATAGGAAACCAGGATGAGAAATGGCAGGGCGTAAATAACAAAGGGTCGGGATAGTTCGGTCATGGAGAGGGCAAAGCCTGCCAGCAGGCTGAGGGCCCATTGTCCTTTTCCTTGATAGTTGGCCGTGCCTTCCAGTAGAAGGATGTATGAAAGAAAGAGCAGAGGAAAGAAGATGTCGTAGCCTTGAGGGTTGCCGGGATGGATCTTGACTGTGGCGTACAGAAAGATCATGGCAACCACGGTGGAGAACGCCAAGCGTAAGAGTGTTCTGCTAGCCAGGATGATTGCCAGTGCGTAAGCCCCTATGAGGCTGAGGCGATAGGCGAATACAGTGACGGGAGCGGGTGACCCCAAAAAGCGAATGCTCAGGATCTCCAGCAGTCCAATCATCGGCGGTATGGGAATGCGGAGATTCCTGAAAAAGGACGTCAGTTCTGTCGCGGAGATTTGGCGAAAGTCATCAACGTCGTAAATAATCATCCAGGTAATCGATGGACTTGCTTTCGCGTTTTTAACCAGGAACGCTCCCAAAGCGACGAACCCGAGCAGAGCGATTACGAGTAGGATAAGCTTGTTTCTGATGACGTGATTTGCATTTTCTTTCATTGCCGTCCATTCACTACTAGACTGAAGTCAGATGGATGCCAAGGTTTCGCCTTCATCTTGAGGTGATCTATCATGAACGACGATGTTAGCCAGAGGGAGTCCTTTCAATTCCAATCGAGATAGATTGAATCGTTGGCTGACATCTTCGATTTCAATCCCAACGAAGCTGCCTTGAGCGTCCCAATCAACGACAACGCCGGGTGCGATCTCTTCAGATTCCACGCTGACGTCCTCGTTCAATGGGATATAGAACACAACCATAACCATGATGAACACATTATAACTTTACTCACCATCATTTGCCAACCTCGATCCTAATCCCCATTCCAACCAGCACTATGACTCTCAACATCACCCGATCCCAACAACTCTTCACCCAGGCCCAAACCCTCCTCCCCGGCGGGGTGGATTCCCCCGTGCGGGCGTTCAAGTCGGTGGGCGGCCAGCCCCTGTTCATCGAGCGGGGCGAAGGCCCCTACCTGTTCGACGTGGACGGCAATCGCTTCATCGATTACGTCCTCTCCTGGGGCCCGCTCATCCTGGGCCACGCTCATCCCGACGTGGTCGAGGCCCTGACCGAGGCGGTGCGCAAGGGCGCCAGCTATGGCGCGCCTTCGCCTTTAGAAATCGAGCTGGCCCGGCTGGTCACCGAGTTCATGCCCAACATCGAGATGGTGCGCTTCGTCAATTCGGGCACAGAAGCCACCATGAGCGCACTGCGTCTGGCCCGGGCCTACACCGGCCGCAACAAGATCGTCAAATTCCAGGGCTGCTACCACGGCCACGCCGACCTGCTGCTGGTGCAGGCGGGCTCGGGTGTGGCCACCCTGGGCCTGCCCGATTCGCCCGGCGTGCCCCCGGCCACGGTGCAGGATACCCTGGTGGCCCGCTACAACGACCTGGATTCGGTGCGGGCCCTGTTCGACATGTTCCCCGAGGAGATCGCCGCGGTCATCGTGGAGCCGGTGGCCGGAAACATGGGCGTCGCGCCCCCGGCCGAGGGTTTTTTGCAGGGGCTGCGGGAGATCACCCAGGCCCACGGCGCGCTGCTCATCTTCGACGAGGTGATGACCGGCTTCCGCGTGCATCCGGGCGGCGCGCAAACCCTCTACGGCATCCGGCCTGACCTGACCGCGCTGGGCAAGGTCATTGGCGGGGGGCTGCCCGTGGGCGCGTATGGCGGCCGGCGGGAGATCATGGAGATGATCGCGCCGGTGGGGCCGGTGTACCAGGCCGGGACCCTTTCCGGCAACCCTCTGGCCATGACCGCGGGCATCGTCACCCTGCGCAAGCTGGCCCAGCCGGGCGTGTGGGAGACGCTGGAGGCCCGGACGAAGAAGCTGGCCGCGGGCATCGGCGACGCGGCCCGGGCCGCGGGCGTCCCCATCTATCAAACCCGGGTGGGAACCATGTTCGCCGCCTTCTTCAGCGAAGGCCCGGTCACCGACTGGGATTCAGCCGCGGCCAGCGATACGGCGCGCTTCGCCCGCTACTTCCGGGCCATGCTGGAAGCGGGCGTCTATCTTGCCCCCTCCCAATTCGAAGCCGGCTTCATGTCCCTGGCCCATGATGATGCGGTCATCGACGCCACCATTGCCGCGGCCGAGCAGGCCTTTGCCGCCTTGAGCCAGGCCTAATCCTCGCTTTCCGAGGCTTCGACCACGGTGCGGGCAGCCTCTTTGGCCCCGCGCTTCATCTGCTCCCCGGCCTGCGCCAGCTTGTCCGTGGATTCGGCAAAGGCCTTGCCCAGGCGGGCGCTCTCGATCGTGCCCGTTGCGGCCACGCTGGCCCCATCCTTGAGCAAAACCGCGCCTCCTTTGACGCCTTTGGCCGCGATCTTCGCCGTGCCGGTCGTCATGCGCACGCCCGCTTTCACGCCCTTGCCCATGAGTTTGGGGGGCGCCAGCAGCGCCTTGCTTTTGCTCCGGGGCGCTTCTCGCAACACTTCATAGCTCTCCACGGTGACAATGCGGCCCACATCAGCGGCGGTGCGGCCCATCTCCCTGGCCACATCCACGAGATGTCGTCCCGCGTTGCCCGCGCCTCGCTTCATCTTGCCGCCAAAACGTTTGGCTCCCCGCCCGGTGGATCGGGCCATGTGCGCGCCGCTGTCCGCGGCCAGCAGGCTGGCCTCTTTGCCGCTGCCAGCCAGTTTTTTGGCCGCTTCGGGCGTGGCCGCGGCCTTGGGTTTCACCCTGGCCAGCAGATCCGCGGGAATGCGCAGCAGGCTCTCCCCGCGTCGGGCCCGCTCCTCGTTGAATCGGCGGTAGAGCCGCAGCCGAGCCTCATCTGAGAGAGCCTTATCCTTCGTTTTGTTCAACGTCTGGCGCAGGGCTCGAAAGCTGGCCACCGATTCCTGACATTCAGGACATTCCCGGAGATGCGCTTCGAAATCTGCGCGCTGCGCTTCGTCCAAAAGCCCGTCCACATAATCGGGCGCGAGTGCGCTTGCCTGTTGATGATTCATGTCGTAGCCTCCTCGTAATACTGTGCGAGATACGTTTGCAAAAATTGGCGTCCGCGGTGAACCCGTAGCTTCGCGGCGGACTCTGAAATACCCAACGCCTGGGCTGTTTCTTTCATGGAAAGCCCTTCGATCTCATAGAGCACCACCGCCGCTCGCAATTTGGGCGACATGGCCTCCAGTCCCTGTTCCAGCAGGGCGCGGCTTTCCTGTTGCAAGATGAACGTTTCGGGCACGATGATCTCCGCATCGGGCAGAGATCTTTCATCGTCCTCGTCATTTTCCAGTGATAGATCCCGGCCTTGTTTTCGGATGTTCGATCGCAACATGCTCAAGGCTGTGTTGGTCGCCACGCGATAGAGCCAGCTCGATAATTTGGCGTCGCCGCGAAAACTGTCGATGCGGCGGTACACCGTGATGAACGTCTCCTGCGTGGCGTCTTCGGCCTCCTGGACGTTCTGTAAGATGCGATAGCACACGCGGTGCACCATATCCGCAAATCGCTCGATGAGCTCCTCATAGGCCCAGGCTTCATGGGCTTTCAATCCCTGGATGAGCTTCTGTTCCTGAACATCGTCGACTGTTGTTGGCGTCATGGATGGCCTCATTGCGACATGGGGCGGCTCCGGTTCTTCACCGGAGACCGCCCGCAGAATGTCGTTAGAAAACGAATTGCTGTTGGATGTCTCTGTCATACAATTGAATGGCCTGCGTATTCAACATCATCGCGTCTTTGGTTTCCTGGATGGAACGGACCAGCGTCAGGGTGCTGTCGCTGATGAGAAATTCACTGACCACGATGCGGTCCGCCATGACGCCGATCTGGCCTTCGGTCCACAAGATGCGGTTCGCCATCTCGCCGATGCGGTTCGCCATCACACCAATATCATCTGCAAGGAAGAGCGTGGTGGCTTCCGAATGATCGATGCGATTATTGATGTCGTCCGCCGTGACTGCAATGGATGCGGCGTCCTGCTCGATATCCATGGCCGCCGCGATGATGTCATCCAGATTGCGCAGGACATCGGGGTCAGTCTCCACGTCTCGGGCTTGCTGCGCCATCAGACGCATTTGCAAGGCTTCATCTTCCAGTGTGACGGCCTGATCGTGAATCCTGTTGGCGTCTTCCTGAATCTGTTGCCAATCCGGCCCTCCTCCCCAGGCGAAGGACGCCCGAGGCAGGAGAAGCAATGTCAGTGCAAGAAGAACAGCTAACCATGTTTTCATTGTGAAAGAACCTCCGTGAGAGATAAATGAGATGAATGAAAGGAATAAAAGGATAAAACAACATCGAATGAATGTGGCGTTATCGCCAACCGACGATAAGACGCCAGCTTATTCACATCGGTTACATTTTCGCGGCGTGATTTTGGCGAATCTGGGATCGCCCGCTTCGCCCCGCGAAGAGGATGTACGGGTCTATCTGGACGAGTTCCTCATGGATCCGCGCATCCTCGACATGCCCTGGCCCCTGCGCTGGCTCATCGTCAAGCGTTTCATCCTGCCCAAACGCCCGGCCCAATCCGCCCGCGCCTATCGGAGCATCTGGCGGAAGGATGGCTCGCCACTAATCGCATTCACTGAACGGGTGCGGGCAAAATTGGAGGCCCACCTGGAGACGCCCGTGGTCATAGCCATGCGCTACGGCCAGCCATCGGTGTGCGCGGGGCTGGAAAAGCTGCTGGAGCGCATCCAACCGGGCGGGGAGGTGATCCTCCTGCCCATGTATCCGCACTACGCCATGTCCACATACGAGACTCTGGCGCTGAAGACCCTGGCCGAGTTCGAGAAGCTGGTGGGCGTGAAGGTCACGGATGACAAGGCCGCGACCCGCTGGCTGCGGGAATCTGTGGTCGCGGCGCAGGGAGATGGCCGGGCCATTGTGCGGCAGGTGGGGGATTACACGCTGCGCGTCATCCCGCCCCATTATGATCACCCCGACTACATCGCCTCACTGGCCGCCAGCATTCGCCCCGTCCTCGATGCCGACGATTTCGATTACATCCTATTCAGCTTTCACGGCATCCCCGAAAGGCATTTGCAGAAAACCACCCTGAATGTCGGTCTCACGCAAAGGCGCAAAGGCGCGAAGAAGAAGGGTGACGGAGACGTCGATAACAAGGCGCAGGCGCTGGATTACCGGCATCAGGCGTTGATGACGATGCATTTGACAGCCCGGGCGCTGGGGCTGGATTCCGGCCGGTATTCGCTGGCCTTCCAGTCGCGGCTGGGGCGGGATAAATGGCTGGGGCCCGCCACCGCAGATGAGCTGACGCGGCTGGCCCGCGCGGGCGTCAAGCGCCTGGCTGTGGTCACGCCCTCCTTCACCGTCGATTGCCTGGAGACCCTGGAGGAGATGGGCATCGCGGGCCGGGAAACGTTTATGGCCGCGGGCGGAGAGCACTTCCAGCTCATCCCCTGCCTGAACGACCGGGATGATTGGGTGCGGGCGCTGGCGGGCATGGTGGAAGCGTCCTCCGGATGACGTCGGCCTGCCGGCAACTGGTGGAACCAGGCCATTCCACCATCAGTATCCGTCGGCAGTGCGAGTTGCTAGGATTGCCGCGTTCGAGTTGGCGCTACAAGCCAGTTTCGG
>JALWDV010000301.1 GCA_027036755.1 Anaerolineae bacterium | reverse complement strand
TTTGTCGATATGTATCGCTATGTGGCGTTATGTGATGTTATGTGACGTTATGTGATGTTATGTGGCGTTATGTGGCGTTATGTGGCGTTATTTGGCGATATGTGGCGTTATGTAGCGTTACGTGGCTTTATGTGGCGCAATGTGGATGTTGTGTGGCGTTATGCGGCGTTGTGAGGCCTTATGTCGCGTTATGAGGCGTTATTTGTCGTTATGTGTCGTTATGTGTCGTTATGCGACGTTATGTGATGATATGTGGCGTTATGTGGCGTTATATGGCGTTATGTGGCGTTATGTGGCGTTATATAACGTTATGTGATGTTATGTGACGTTACCTGACTTTATGTCCTATTATGTGACGTCATTTGACGTTATCTGATTTTACGTGGTGTCATGTGGTGTAATGGGTGTTATGTGGTGTTATGTGGTGTTATGTGCTGATATCCAGTGTTACGTGGTGTTATATGGTGTTATGTGGCGTTATCTGGCGTAATGTGGCGTTGTCTGCCGTTATGTGGCCTCAAGTGGCGTTATGTTTCGTTATGTGTCGCTATGTGTCGTTAGGTGTCGTTATGTGGCGTTATGTGATGTTATGTGGCGATATGTGACATTATGTGGCGCTATATGGCGTTATGTGGCGTTGTGTGGCGTTATGTGGCGTTATGTGGCGTTATATGACGTTATGTGATGTTATGTGACGTTACCTGACTTTATGTCATATTACGTGACGTCATTTGACGTTATTTGACGTTATGTGGTGTTAGGTGGTGTAATGTGGTGTTATGAGTGTTATGTGGTGTTATGTGGTGTTCTCTGCTGATATGTGACGTTACCTGACTTTATGTGATGTTACGAGACGACATTAGACGTTATTTGACGTTGTCTGGTATTATGTGGTGTCATGTGGTGTAATGGGTGTTATGTGGTGTTATGTGGTGTTATGTGTTGATATCTAGTGTTATGTGGTGTCATGTGGTGCTATGTGGCGTTATGTAGCGTAATGTGGCGTTGTTTGGCGTTGTGTGGCGTATTGTGGCCCTATGGGGCGTTATGTGTCGTTATGTGTCGTTATGTGTCCTTATATGTCGTTATGTGACGTTATGTGGAGTCATATGATGTTATTTGACGTTATGTAACGTTATGTGGCGTCACGTGGCGCTATGTGGCGTTATGTGGCGTTATGTGGCGTTATGTGGCGTTGTGTGACGTAATGTGATGTTATGTGACGATACCTGACTCTATGTGATATTATGTGACGTCATTTCAGGTTATTTGATGTTGTGTGGCGTTATGTGGTTTTATGTGCTGATTTGTGGTGTTATGTCGCGTTATGTGCGG
>JALWDV010000300.1 GCA_027036755.1 Anaerolineae bacterium | reverse complement strand
GTGTGTCTGGATATGTGTGGGCGGATGGGTAGTGATGAGTGGTTTACAGGATAGCGTAGAATTAGGTTAATAATGGTCGTCTTACTCTAGGACAAAACCAAATACAGTTTCATCACGTAAGATATTACGCAGCCAGTACAGTGCATCCTGAAGCTAAGTATGTCCTCTATATATGGATTTAGCTGAAAATCTAGCCACTGAAACACTGAACACAGTTTCTCTCAATAAATGAAGAGTTATTTACCTTTAAAGGCTTACTTTTGTACGGCAGCAAGTAGAAGAGCTACGTCCAACATCGCTATATAAATACTTCACAGCTAATTTAAGAGCCTGGAGCATCATTTCCTGCACACGTCCCTTTGTAGCTAAGGTAAACAGAAAGAGAGAGAGAGAGATCGATCCATAAACTGCTCCTCTGACAGTCTCCAGAGTGCTTGACTATGTTTACCCTTCTAAAAAATAACTGAGCAATTACTTAGGTGCATCACTCGTTCGTGTTTGTCTTTTAATATAGATGCCACTCAGCTTTTCCTATTGTCTTCTTACCTGATTGCGCATAAATCTTGTATTAGCTTTGCCATTGTACCGGTCTTCAGATACAACAGGAGTACCCCATTACTTGCTTTGATGTTTATTTTTCAGATACACCAGGTGTGCCCCATTATGTGTTATCTGTGAGTGCTTTGATGTTTATTTATCAGAGTATAAGGATGATATTACCCGACGCATACTACCAGCTAATTGTTTCTGCCCGTTATTAGCACTGGCATAAACTGTATTTAGAATAATCGCCTCTCTCCTTTTTCCACTCATGTCACTGCAAGTACGCATGCAAGCAGCGTACTACATATGTATCCCATAAAAAGAATATTATGGTCCACTGGAACTGCATTAATGTTCGTCACCATTATGGCCATGTAACCTTTCTGCAAGTGTAATTTCCCCTTCGCCTTGATTTCCAACTAAAGTATTTTAAAAGGGGAAAAACACCATAACCGGCCCGCGGTTCTTTTTCCAGCAGAAATAAATTGACTGAGACACGTCGAGCAGACCGTAGGCAGCAATAAAGAATTATGATATCAAGATCAGCGCCTAGTAGCTACACACATAACAAGACGATGTTATTTAGGCGCCCCAGCCTCGGGTGTCTCGTCCAACTTCGCAGCAAACATGATACTCCAGTTAGTTTTAAACTCTCATTTGTGTCAGTTTCGAAAGACGAGACTGAATCGCTCGACGATATTTTAGAAGACAAGCTATATATATATATATATATATATAATGATATGTAATATATATATATATATATATATATATATATGGATAGCTATATAG
>JALWDV010000299.1 GCA_027036755.1 Anaerolineae bacterium | reverse complement strand
GATCGAGCAGAACCAGTACTGCCATGTTTTTTTTATCTAGGACTGCTGCAAGGTCATGATGGATCTTCAGGGCGCGGTCTCTGTGAAGTGATCTTTGCAGTAGGCGGATTGAAGATCGTCGTGCAGCTTGTGAGTACTCAAATGGCCTTCCCAGCATGTAGCAACCACTTTCTCAAGGATCTTCGAAAGAAATGGCAAGTTCGACACGGCCCGGTATTTCTCCAGGACCTCTTTATCCAGTTTAGGCTTCTTTGTCAGTGGTCTAATATGTGCCTTTTTCAAATATGCTGGAAGATCAGACTCAACCAGTGATTTGTTTATGATTCTGGTGATCAAAGGGAACAGGCATTCTAGCACTTTCTTCAGCAGATGTTTTGGCAGGGGGTCAAGTTCACAAGACTTTGATGAAGACTTCATTATGACAACACGAACTTCATCCTGAGTGGCAGGTTTAAAATCTGTTAAATGCTGACCTTCAAATTTGACATCAGCACTCATCACAATGGTGTCACTCATGGATGAGCCATTATTAATAACGGCGTCTCTAATTGTCGCAGTCTTCTTCGTGAAGAAATCACTAAAATATTATAACCTGGAGATACCAGCTCTGAAAAGACGTGGGCATCTGCTGAAGTACCCAGCCATGTTTCTGTTATAGCCAGAATATCGATGTCCCGCGACGTCACTAAATCAGCAATTGACAAAGTGTCAATTGTTTAGCTAACTTGGAACACCTCACTGCTTTGATGACAACCAAATTTCGGTGGCAAACTCCATTTTCACGCTTACGCGACCAGTAGCCGCTGTGTTGATAGAGTGGTTCAGGGTGCTGTAGTCCGAAGTTCAATCAGTCTCAGTTAGCTGAACAAGAAACTGTGGCCTCCTTTGATGACATCTGTCATCACTGACCTCTTGGTTGCTGCTAGCTCTTCTCACAACACATTGTATCTGCTTGGATACCCTTTTACCACCTCTTCTTCCACATCTGTGACGCCTGCTACGCAACACAGGTTTATCTGCTTCAGTGGTTCCAGCTTTGACTGGTCTAAGTGCTAGAATTGCTGATCGACTGTAAGTCAATATCATGCTTCAGTGCATATATTCTCATGAATAATCTCTCAAAACGAGATCCAAATGAATGCATAATGCAGAATAAATTTATACAACTCCTCCAGTAGTACTCCTACACAGCTGTGCGGAATTTCAGCGTCTTCCTTTACATAATCATGCACACTGAACATATTTATGCAGAGAACTGACCGCAACATGTTACCTCAGCGCTGTCATATCTACAATTGGATGTTCATCAGAAACAGCCAGAAGATATATGTGTGTATATG
>JALWDV010000298.1 GCA_027036755.1 Anaerolineae bacterium | reverse complement strand
GGGGGGGGTCGGGGTGGGGGCAAAAAGGAGGCCAGGAGGGGTGAAATCGCCCTCTTGCCTCTTGTGGATTCTAAATTTGGAATTGCTGAGGCGTTTTGACAATCAATGACTCGTGCGCTATTCTAGCACGGTGGGGAATCGATGTCAATTTTTATCAAATTTTTCATAGAAATTGGGGCGCGGCATCGCAGAATGGTCGGCGGATTTGTCACGCGGGATGACATCCTGTAAAATCGCCCCCACATCATCGGAGCCGACAGACGAATTGACGCTATGACAACGATTTCTCTTATCGAAAAAGAACTTCAAACCAGAGACGACGCGCTGGACGAGAAGATGGCCCGGCTGCGGTCGTTGCTGCGCGACATGGGCCGGGCGCTCATCGCCTTTTCCGGTGGCGTGGATTCTGCGCTGCTGTGGCTGATCGCGCATCAGGAGCTGGGGACGGACGCGCTGGCCGTCACCGCGCTCTCGCCCTCGCTGCCCTCGTGGGAGCGGGAGGAGATTCAGCGGTTGGCGCAGGAGATCGGCGGAATCCATCGCTTTGTCGAGACGCACGAAGTGGAAGACCCCCGTTACGCGGCCAATCCCATCAATCGCTGCTATTTTTGCAAAGACGCGCTGTGGGAAACCCTGGACGCGGTCGCTGCGGAAGGCGGGTATCGCTTCTTGCTGGATGGCTACAATGTGGACGATGTGGGCGATTTTCGTCCCGGGCAGCAGGCGGGACGAGAACATGATGTGCGCAGTCCGTTGAAAGAAGCTGGTTTCACAAAAAAGGATATCCGCGAAGCCGCCCGCCGTTTGGGCCTTAGCGCGTGGGACAAACCCTCGGCCGCGTGCCTGGCCTCGCGGTTCGCTTATGGCGTCGGCATCGACGCTGAAAAACTCAGCCGGGTGGATCGGGCGGAGCGCTGGCTGCGGGAGCGGGGCTTTATCCAATTGCGCGTGCGGGTGCAGGATGAGAAACTGGTGCGCATCGAAGTGCCTGCCGACCAAATCCCCGCCATCATCGCCCTGCGCCAGGAGCTGGTCGCCTACTTCAAATCCCTGGGGGTTGTTTACATCACCCTCGACCTGGAAGGCTTCCGCTCGGGCAGCATGAACGAGGCGGTGAGAGCAGATTGACGAGACCATATCAGTTTAGTCGGTGCAATCATGTTTGGCGCTTTGGCCCCGCCGACTGGAAGTCGGGGCTAGAGGCCTTTGGCCGCCTGTCTGCCTGCGCAGACAGATCCAGCGGGACGAAAAATGTCCCCGGAGGGGGACATGCGGCGGAACGCCCTCAGACCTGAATTCATTCGGCGTTTGGAAAACGGAACAACCGACTAAACTGTTACAGTCTCCAGATTGACGGGATGATTGATTGCCGGGCGGCTTTATGATATACTGCGAATATGCCCGACTTTTCACCAGCTTTTTTCTCCCAAACTGGCCTTTATGCGATTCGAATGGGATCCACAGAAAGCGAAGATCAATCTACGCAAGCATCGAGTCTATGATTAATCCACCTACTGATCCAAAAGATGATTTGCGGGATGAGTATGACCTGCGAAAGTTGCTTCCAAAAGGCGTGCGCGGGAAATACGTCCATCGGCATCGTGAAGGAACGAACCTTGTACTTTTGGAACCGGATGTAGCGGAGGCGTTTCCGGATGAAGAGGCTGTCAACGAAGCGCTTCGGCTGGTGATGCAATTGGTGAAAATTCAGCGAAGAAAAAAGGTTGCGTCATTTTGAAGTGACGCAGGATGGGGTGAAGAAGGAAACATCCCGGCATATCGGTTCTTTATGAAAAAATCAGCCCCCGAAATCGATTCCTTCGCCAACCTGGATCACGAACGTTTGGCCCGCAACGGTCTGCCCGAGGTGGTCTACGCCGAAAGCAAGACGCCCGAGCAGGTCGCGATCATCCTGGCCGCGTTGTATGAGAAGGCCGGGACGGCGTTGGCCACGCGAGCGGGTGCAAGGCATTTCGCGGCGGTGCAGGAGCGCCTGCCCGACGCCCGCCACCATGCGCTGGCCCGGCTCATCACCGTGGGCGAGCCCTTGCGGCAGCCCGCGGCGGACGCGCCTTATGCAGCCGTGGTCTGCGCGGGCACCAGCGATCTGCCCGTGGCCGAAGAGGCCGCCATCACTCTGGAATGGGCGGGTTGGCCGGTGCGCCGGATCACCGATGTGGGCGTGGCGGGCATTCATCGCCTGTTTGCAGTGGAGGATGTGCTGCGGGAGGCCGCGGTGTGCATCGTCGTGGCGGGCATGGAGGGGGCGCTGCCCAGCGTAGTGGGCGGACGCATTCCCGCGCCCATCATCGCCGTGCCCACCAGCGTGGGCTATGGCGCCAATTTCGGCGGCCTCAGCGCCCTGCTGGGGATGCTGACCGCCTGTGCGCCGGGCATCACGGTGGTGAACATCGATAATGGGTTTGGGGCCGCGGCCGCGGCGCATCGCATCTTGCGGTTGCTGGCGGCGTAACAGGGGACAATTTGTAATTGCTAACGTGGCCCTGTTCACTCGACACGGATGGGAGGAAACACGGATAAAATTTTTCTGGTTCTTTTGGATTTCAGGAGGTGAGACGCCGGGCGGATTCACAATCCGGCGGGTTGGCAGTTACGACAATTTGTGAAAATCCGCAAAAACCTTCGTTTCTCACACAATGCTAATGAAAAGGGCTTGACGAAATTCGTTTTGAAGCGTATAATATATTCAAAAGTTGGAATAAGGCAACTTTAATCATTTGGGTGCGTCCTTTTTCCGTTGAAGCGTTTGCCACGTCCGCCCGGCGATGAAGTCGCCGGGCTACAAAACAGCGCCGGATAAATCCGGCTAGCCCCGCAGGGGCGCTGTTTCTAGCCGGGGGACTTCATCCCCCGGCGCTGGCGGCGGGCGCGAAGCGCCTCGTTAATGAATGGATTATTTTAACTTTCCAACTCATTTGGGACGCACCCTAATCATTTCCAGTAACTGCTAACACACTTGACTTTAAGTCGCCAAAAGCCACGAAGGCTCGAAGTTTTTCGAAGACACGAAGGAAAAGTAAAGAAAAAATACTTCGCGCCTTCGCCTTTCTTCGTGTCTTCGTGGCAAAAAGTGGTGGCTACACCTTAGCAGTTGCCATTTCCAACACATTCCTTCGCTCATGTCATCCCCTAACGACGCTTCTATCCAGGACGCGGCCCGCATCGCCCGGGCCATCAGTCACCCCGTTCGCTTGCAGATTCTCAACGAGCTGCGGGAGGATGGCGCGTATGTGATGCACCTCACCACGGTGCTGGGCAGGCCGCAAGCCAACATCTCTCAGCACCTGATGGTGTTACGCGAGGCGGGCCTGGTGCGGGCCATTCGCGACGGCATGACCGTGCTGTACGAGGTGACGGACCCCCAGGTTCTGACCGTGGTGGATCAGCTCATCGCACTGGCGCGCCAACGCGCCGGCAGACGCGAGTTGGCCTCAGGCGAAGCCGATGGGGAGCAAGGGGGCGGGCGACGCCGTCGTCGTCGGGGCAAATGCCGTTGCCCGCGATGCAGTCAGAAGGCCCGCCCCGGTCGGCATGGTCGAGGATAAAAATTTTTTACCCAAGGTTATTCGAATAATCGAATACACCACTTCTCACAAACAGGAGGTTACACCTGAACATGTATCGCAAACGCTATTACAACAATGCAGGACAAGGCCGCGGTCGTCGCGGGCGCGGCGGACGCGGGCGCCGGGGCGGTCCGGGCGGCTGGGCGCAAGGCCCACGCGGCGGCTACGGCCCCTGGCAAATCTACGAAGACGCTCCGGCCGACTTCGGGCCTCCCCCCTGGTCTCCTCGATGGGGCCAATGGGAGGAAGCGCCCGACATCCCCGAAATCGAAAACGCATCCTTTGGCCCGCCTCCCTGGGGCAGAGGTCGCTGGATGTGGGACGAAGCCGACAGCAACGTCGCAGACCGCCGGGCGTGGCTGGAAGCGCGCAAAGCCCGGCTGCTGGCCTGGAAACAGCATCTCGAAACCCGGCTGACCGCAACCGAGGCCGAACTGGAAAAGCTGGAGCAAGCAGAAACCGAAGAAACCGCTGACTAGCGGCGGATGACGCCCGCCGTTGGCAAGAGGTGCGATGTAACTACTAAGGTAGGCCTGCTGAGCCAACGTTCAAGACAGCGTTCGTCAGTTTTGCAGCCTTGGCCGCTGGACCTGGCC
>JALWDV010000297.1 GCA_027036755.1 Anaerolineae bacterium | reverse complement strand
CCACATAACGCCACATAACGCCACATAACGCCACATAACGTAACATAACGTCACATAACGCCAGAGAACGTCACATCACGTCACATGACGCCACATAAGGCCACATAGCGCCAGGTAACGCCACATAACGCCTCATAACGCCAAATAACGATACATGAGGCCACATAACGCCACATAACGCCACATAACGCCACAAAACGCCATATAACGCCAAAAAAAGCCTCATAACGCCAGATATCGCCAAATAACGCCAAATAACGCCAGAAAACGCCAGAAAACGCCACATACCGCCACATAACGCCACATAACTCCACGCGACATCACATAGCGTCACATAGCGCCAGAGAACGTCTCATCACGTCACATAACGCCCAAAAACGCCACATAACGCCACCTAACGCCACATTACGTCACATAACGCCATAAAACGCCACATATCGCCAAATAGTGCCATGTAACGCCACATAACGCCACATAACGCCAAATAACGCTACATAACGCCACATAACGCCACATAACGCTACAAAGCGCCACAAAATGCCTCAAAACGCCACAAATCGCCACATATCACCACATATCGCCACATAGCGCCACATAACGTACCATAACGTGACATAACGCCAGAGAACGTCACATCACGACACATGACGCCACATATCGCTACATAACGCCACATAACGCCTCAAAACGCCAAATAACGACAGATAACGCCACATAACGCCACATAACGCCAAATAACGCCACAAAACGCCAAAAAACGCCTCATAACGCGATATAACGCTACCTAACGCCACATGACGCCACATAACGCCACATAACGTCACATAACGTCACATAACGCCACATAACGCTACATAAGGCCACATTACGCCACATAACACCTGAAAACGCCACATAACGCCTTATATCGCCAAATTACGCCATGTAACGCCACATAACGCCACATAACGCCACATTACGCCACATAACACCTGAAAACGCCACATAACGCCACATAACGCCTCAAAACGCCACATAAGGACAGATAACGACACATAACGCCTCATAGCGCCACAAAACGCCATATAACGCCAACAAACGCCTCATAACGACACATAACGCCATATAACGCCACATAACGCCATATAACGCCACATAACGCCACATAACGCCACATTACGCCACATAACGCCACATTACGACACATAACGGCATATAACGCCTCATAACGCCACATAACGACACATAACGCCATATAACGCCACATAACGCCACATAACGCCACAAAACGCCATATAACGCCAAAAAACGCCTCATAACGCCAAATAATACCAGAAAACGCCACATACCGCCACATAACGC
>JALWDV010000296.1 GCA_027036755.1 Anaerolineae bacterium | reverse complement strand
GCCGCGTCCAGCGCCCGGTAGAGGGTCGCGCCCAGGGTGATGATGGTGACATCGCGGCCCGCACGGCGCACGATGGGCTCGCCCTCGGGGATTTCGTAGTAATCCACGGGCACGCCGCCCGCCACCAACACCTCGGGCTCGGGATAAAGCCGCTGGCTTTCGAAGAAGATGACCGGGTCCGTGCCGCGCAGGGCCAGATTCAACATGCCCTTGGCGTCGTAAGGCGTGGCCGGGAACATCACCTTGAGGCCGGGGATGTGGGCCACCATCGCGCTCCAGTCCTGCGAATGCTGCGCGCCGTACTTGGAGCCCACCGACACCCGCAGCACCAGGGGCATCTTCAAAATCCCGGCCGACATGGCCTGCCACTTGGCCATCTGATTGAAAATTTCATCCCCCGCCCGGCCCATGAAATCGGTGTACATGAGCTCGGCCACGACGCGGCCGCCCGAAAGCGCGTAGCCCACGGCCGCGCCCACGATCGCACCCTCGGAAATCGAGGTGTTGAACAGACGATGGTAGGGCAAAGCCTCGGTGAGGCCGCGATAGACGCCGAACGCGCCGCCCCAATCGCGATTTTCCTCGCCCCAGGCCACCATGGTCGGGTCATGGTAGAAGCGGTAGAGCATGGCCTCGAACAGGGCTTCGGCGTAGGTGACCGCCTTCATGTTGGAAAGCTTGTTTCCCTTTTCGTCCAGGCCAAAGCGGGCCTTTTTGGAGGTCATGCGAAAACGGGTTTTCTCCATGGGCAGCAGCACTTCGGGCTCGCCATCCTCCAGCGCATCCACCTTCTCGTTGGAGAACATCATCTCCTCCAGCGCCGGCCCGCTCAAATCCAATCGGGGCGAAATGTCCAGGTCGATGGCGGTCTTGAAGGTCTTGAGGATGCGCTCCTTCATCTCCGCGTGGATGGCTTCCAACTCGCTTTCGGCGGCGAAGCCGTTTTCCTGCAGATAGCGGGCGTAAGCGACCAGGGAATCCTGCTCCTTCCAGGCTTCCAGCTCCTCTTTGGTGCGATAGGCCATCGCGTCCGAGGGGGAGTGCCCGGAGAAGCGATAGGTGACGGTGTCCAGCAGCACCGGGCCCTGGCCCGCCAGCAAAATCTCCTTCTTGCGCAGGATGGCGTCGGCCACGGCCAGGGGGTTGTAGCCGTCGATGCGCTCCGCGTGCATGGCCTCGGGGTTGACGCCCATGGCCACCCGGGCCAGTTTGCCAAAGCCCATGGTCTCGCCCTGGGGCTGACCGCCCATGCCGTAGAAATTGTTCATAAAATTGAACAGCATGGGGGGCGCGCCGCCCATCTCCTCGGGCCAGAGAGTGCGATACTGATCCATGGCCGCGATCATCATCGCCTCCCACACCGGGCCGCAGCCCATGGACGCGTCGCCGATGTTGGCGATGACGATGCCCGGCTTGCGGCGGATGCGCTTGAACAGGGCAGCGCCCGTGGCGATGTCGGCCGAGCCGCCTACGATGGCGTTGTTGGGCATCACGCCAAAGGGCGGGAAGAACGCGTGCATGGAGCCGCCCATGCCTTTGTTGAAGCCCGCTTCGCGGCCGAAAATCTCGGCCAGCGTGCCATAAAGCACATAATTGATAGCCAACCCTTTCACATCCCCATCGCCGAGGTGTTTTTCCACCACCCGCAGGGGCGCGCCGTCCAGATACGTCTCCATGATGGCCATCAGCTCATCCTCATCGAGCTGGGAGATGGCGGACAGGCTCTTGGCCAGGATTTCGCCGTGGCTGCGGTGGGAGCCGAAGATGTAGTCGTTGGGGGTGAGGAAGTAAGCCTGCCCCACCGATGAAGCTTCTTGCCCAATGGAGAGATGCGCGGGCCCGCGATGCGTGTAAGGGATGCCTTCGTATTCGCCCGTCTTTTTGATGCTGTCCAGCATCAGCTCGAATTCGCGAATCGCGGCCATATCCCGATAGATTTTCACCAGCCCCTCGCGGCCAAACCGGGCCTCCTCGGCCTTGGGGTCGGATTTGTAGGCGTTGACGGGAATGTCGGGAGCAGTGATGACGCCCGGCTTGCGAGCTTCGGCGGGATCGATGAAGATGGCTTTGGTCATTGTGGCGGTTCTCCTGTTGAGGGGCGGATGCAGGGAGCACCCGACAAATCTCTTTCGCTTGATTTCATTATACAACGAAACGAAAGCAATGTCAACAATCCAAAAGTAAGGATTTGACGTTTGCAGCTCGTTATGCTATGATACGGAAGAGATCAAAAAACATTCTTCAATCACACCCAGACGCCATGAGCCATCCATCAATGTACCCGGAAGAACGCCGCCAGCGCATCCTCCAATTGCTGAGAGAGCATGGCCGCGTCATGGTCGCGGACCTGAGCAAGCAGTTCGGGGTCTCGGAGGTGACGGTGCGGGGGGATTTGCAGGCCCTGGCCCGGGAAGGCAAACTCATCCGCACCCATGGCGGCGCAGTGCCCGCTGCCTCGGGCCCCACAGAGGATGATCTAAAGCTGGAAAGCCGCCAGCGTCAGCATCCTCAGGAAAAAAGCGTCATTGGCGCGGCCGCAGCAGATCTGATAGAGGAGGGCGACGCCATCTATCTCGACGCCAGCAGCACCGCGCTGGCCATCGCCCGCCACATCAAAGACCGCCGGTTCATCACCGTGCTCACCAGCGGGCTGGCCGTGGCCCAGGAATTGACGGATGCGCCGGGCGTCACCGTGGCGCTGGCCGGAGGCATCCTGCAAAAAGAAACCGCGTCCCTCATCGACCCGGACGGCCTCGCCTATTTCGACAAGTTCAACATCCAGAAATGCTTTTTAGGCGCTCACGGGCTGGCCGTCCCCGAGGGCCTCACCGACATCAGCCCCGATGTGGCCGCGATCAAGCGAGCGCTAATCGCCCGCTGCCGCCAGGTCATCGCCATCATCGACGCCAGCAAATGGGGGCGGGTGGGCCTGGCCACCTTCGCCGCCACCGAAGACATCCATCTCGTCATCACCGACCACGACGCCCCCGCCGACCAGGTGCAACAGGTGCGCAACCAGGGCGTGAAGGTCATCCTTACTGAACACTAAACGTAACTGCTAAGGTCTTCACCCGAAAACCACTAAGAACACTAAGACACAAAGGCACAAAGGGAAGTTTATACATTTTTTTCTTCGTGTTCTTAGGCGCCTTTGTGCCCTTTGTGGTTTGTCAACTGGGGCGCGTTAGCAGTTGCCACTAAACACTGGCTCCACTGCAAAAAGGTCATTTCACCACGGAGACACGGAGGACACGGAGAAAATAGTGGTAGTTCACAGAGAAATTCCTCTTCAAATCTCACCTTTTTCTTCCTCCGTGCACTCTGTGCCTCCGTGTTGAAGGTTTTTTCAGTACAGCCAACACTGATTACTGAACACCGCACACTGAGGCTACCATGTCCGAACCCCTGCTCATCCCCAAGCTCGGAAACACCGTCGAAGACGTCACCCTCATCGAATGGATGGTGGAAGACGGCGCTCAAGTCACGAAGGGCCAGGAAGTCCTGGAGATCGAGACCGACAAATCCACCTTTGCCGTGGAAGCCTCCGCGGACGGTTACATTCATTTCGGCCCCTTCGACACGGGCGATGTCGTGCCCGTGTTCACCGTGGTCGCGGTCATCGGCGAGAAAGATGAGGTCTTCCCCAGCGAGGAAGCGGCCGGGTCCGCTGCAGTGGAGGCGGCTCCGGTCCAGGAAGAGACCTCGGCAGCGCCCGAACCAACGGTCGCGCCCGCGGCAGCCACCGAATCGGCGGATGGACGCCTGGCCGTCTCGCCCCGGGCCCGATATCTGGCCGAGAAGAAGGGCGTGGATCTGGCCCAGGTGACGCCCACCGGCCCGGAGGGGCGCATCATCGAGCGGGATGTGCTGGCCTATCTCGAACAGCGCCCGGCCATCACGCCTGTGGCCCGCAAGATGGCCGAGGACGCGGGCCTGGATGTGGCGAGCCTGAGCGGCACGGGCCTTGGCGGACGCATCACCAGGAAGGATGTGGCGGCGGCCATCGCGGCCAGCGCGCCCGAGCCCGCGCATGACGCGCCTGCGACCATGCCCGCCGCGCCCGCCCCTCTGCCCGCGGGCGACGTGCTGGAGCGCAAGCCCCTGACCGGCATCCGCAAGATCATCGCCCAGCGCATGGGCGAGAGCGTGCACACCACGGCCCGGGTCACCCTGGTGATGGAAGCGGACG
>JALWDV010000295.1 GCA_027036755.1 Anaerolineae bacterium | reverse complement strand
TGGGGGTGGGGAAGGAGGCCGATCCCGGCAGGCTGTAACGGATGATCAGTCTGGGACGTTTGGTCGCGTCGTCGGCGTATTCGGCCGCGGCCAGGGTGAATTGCGAGTAATCGGGGCTGGGCTCCAGTTGCCAGCCATAGTTGGGCGCATCGCCCGCCAAAAAGCGCTTGACGTCGTCGGTGACGCCAAAGGAGCGCCAGCCCGGTCCATCCACGTTGACGTCATCGCTGAGCTCACCCAACCGGTCGTTTGCGCCCACTGCGCCGGGCGTCTCCCAGGGGACGGCGTCGCTGGCCCGCTCCCAGGTGGTTTGCGATTCATCCCACGCCCGCAACATGCGCCAGACTCGAATCTGCACGTAGTGGTTGAAGTCATTGCTGAGCGCGTAGTAAGAGAGGGTGGCCCGATGCACGATGGCGTCGGCGGGCAGGGGGCTGAGATCGAAGCGGGTGAGAACTTTTTTGACCGGGCCGCTGCTGTTGGCCCTCCATTGGATGGTGGGATCGTCGCCGTAGTTGGTGGTGGCGGCCCATTGGTTCAGCATGGCGTCGGTGACGCCGTCGTAGCCGTTGAGGCCGGGCTGCAGGATCATCTCGTAGGCCTGGAGCTGGATATGGCCGAAGTCGGAGAAGACGCCGCCGGGGCTTGCCCCCTCCCACACCAGCCAGGAGTCGGCCTGGCCGTCGCTGTCATCGTCGTCCTCCAGCCCGAAGTCGAAGCCGATGTCGCGACCATCGACGAGAGAGCCGCCCAACATGCTGCGGGGCACGGCCACTTCCATCTGATAACCGTCGCCCGCGGGCTGGATGTAGGCCAGGGCCTGGTAGCCGCCGCTGACGACGCCGTCGGAGCCGATGCGCATCTCCCAATCGTTGGGGCCGTCCTTGCGCCCATCGTTATCGCCATCGAAGGAAAGGTGCACCGCGTCGCCCGGGCCCACGACGTCATCCCGCACGACGACGCCGACAAAGAGGTAATCGGGCCACCAGCGGGTGCGCACCGTGGCGCTGAGGTCGGAATCGCTGGCGGGCGGGCCTTGTTGCGTGTCCGCCGCGGCCGCGTTCAGGGTGAAGCTTTGTTCGCTGCTCCAGTCGCTGAGATCGCCATCCAGCGTGAGATTGCCGGCCGGAAGCGAGGCGAGGGTGCGGGCGTCATCGCCAAAGGGCAACAGGGTGGCGGTGGCGAAGTCGGCGGGGTGATCAGCTACGCTGTCGCCGTTCCAGATGATGCTTTTTTGATCGAAATGGCTGTCGTAATCGAACAGGCCCACGTTGAGGCCCACCGCGCCGTTGGCGCTGAAATCGCCGCCCAGGGCCGAGGCGGGCAGCGCCATCTCCAGGCGGTAGCCGTTTGCGTCCCAGACCGCGGCGCTTTGCACCGGAATGCCATCGCTTTCGACCCGGCCTTTGGCGTAGAGGGTGATGTGATGGTTGTCGGCCCCGTCGCGGCCGTCGCCCAGGCCATCCACCGCGATTTCCACCCGATCGTGGTCGGTGACGATGGCGTCGGAGACGTCCAGGGCGAGGAAGAGTTTGTCCTGATGCCAGCGCACCCGCAGCCGGGCGCTGAGGTCGCCCGGGCCGCTGATGTCGCCGGTGGTTGTATCGGAGGATGCGGCGTCGATGGTGGCGGTGGCGACTGTGGTCCAATCGTCTAGATGACCGTCGATGATGACGTTTTGCTGGGGCGGCGCGTTGACGTCGCGCCGGATCAGGGCGTCGTATTGCAGGATGACCTGGTCTTCGCCCACGGCGTAGGCCAGATCGCTGCTGAACGCCCGCACGCCGTGGAGTTTGCCGCTGGCCGGGACGTCGATTTTTTGCCAGGTTGCGCCGCCATCGTTGGTGACGAACAGCCCGCCGTTATCGCCCGCGGCCCAGCCCACGTTGACGTCGGCCATGTCGATGGCCAGGAAGGTGGGGACGCCGCTGCCGTCCAGCACCGTGTCGGTCCAGGAGGAGCCGCCGTCATGGCTGCGCACGACCGCGGCCGAGATGCAGGGGGCGTCGTGCTGCCAGCCGCCGGGCGCTCGCGAGCAGCCCGCCAGCCATACGTCGTCCAGATGTCCGTCGGCGTTGGCGTCCACCGCGCTGACGGCTTCGAATTTCCAGGAGCCGTACGCGCCGGGCAGGATTTTGTCGCCCCAGTTTGCGCCGCCATCCCAGGTGTATTTGAGGTAGGGTTTAAGCACGGCCATGGCGCCCGCGCTGGCGGAGATCATGTCCAGATCGACGCCCGCGAAATCGAAGCCGTTTTCCACCGCATTCGCCCAGTGCGCGCCGTTGTCAATGGTGCGAAAATACTGGTGGGTGCCTGTGGCCAGGCCTTTGTCGGCGCTGGTGCGTTCCACATCGTAAAGATAGCCGCCATAGCCGGGCGCGTATTCCCGCCGCCAGGTTTGTCCGCCATCCAGGGTGTGTAAAATCAGTCCAAAGCGGCCCACGGCGTGACAATCGTTGGGATTTTCGGGCGCGCATTGCACCGCCATCAGCCAGGAGTGGAAGTCGTCGGCTGCGTCGCCGGTGGTGTCGGGATCGGTGCGGAAGGCTGCGTAGAGTTCGCGCCACGAGTAGCCGCCATCTTCGGTCTTGAGCCCGTTCAGGTGATCTCCCACCACATAGGCCACGTCTTCCGAGGCGATGGCGACATCGAACCAGCGGGGATAGTGGCCGCCGATGTTGTGTCGCCAGGTGACGCCGTTATCGGTTTGCCAGATGAACCAGCTTTGGGGATGGGCCGGACCGCCCCAATCGCCGTCGTTTCTCGTGGTCACGCCGCCGCCCGCCCAGACGGTTGCAGCGTCGCCTGCGGCCACTGCAAACAGATCGCGGCCGCCTCTTTCGCTGCCATCGATGCTGGAAACGAGCCCCCATGAGGAGCCGCCGTTGGTTGTTTTGAGGAGAGAGCCGTCCAGGCCCGCGATCCAGCCGATGCTGCCCTGGCCGGGCGCGAAGCTGATGGCGTAGAGGTCGTTTCCGGCGCCGGCGCTCGTCACCTGCCAGCTTTCGCCGTTGTCTTCGCTGATGATGAGGGTGCCGTTGTCCCCCACCGCCCAGATTTTCGCTCCGATCATCGTAACGTCGTGCAGGTTGGCTATTGTGACGCCGTTGCGGCGGGTCCAGGTCTGGCCGTGATCCGCGGTGACGAGGATGACGCCGCCATCGCCCACCACCACGCCATGTTCGCCATCAGCGCTGAAGACCACTGCCTGCAGGGCGCTGCTGACGCCGCTGGTCTGGTCGGCCCAGGTTGCGCCGCCATCTTCGCTGATGCGGATGAGGCCGTTTTCGCCTACGATCCAGCCGCGCTGGGCGTCGTGAAAGTAGACGTCGCGCAGGGGCTGGGGATGGGTTTCGTCCAGTTTGCGCCAGTGGTCGCCGCCGTCATCCGAGAAGATGACACTGCCATCTTCGGCCACGGCCCACGCGTTCAGGCCCGCCACGGCCAGGCCATTCAATGCGACGCCGGGGAAGGGCGACTGGTAATGCCAGGAGTAGCCGCCGTTGTTGGTGCTGATGATGAGGCCATCGGAGCCGACTCCCAGCGCGTCTTGGGCGTCGAAGGCGGCGAGCTGGTGCAGGCGGCCTTCGCCCCGCCAGATGCGGTTCCAGCCTGCGGCCTGGGCGCGGGGCGCGGCAGAGGGCGTGGCGTCGGCCATTTTGGCCAGCCAGGGCGCAAAAAGCAGCATGAGGAGGGGGAGGATGAGGAGGTTGCGGGTGAAATGGCGGTTGTGGCTCATAAGTCGATCAATTATCGGGGGGTGAGGGGGTGAAATGGGACGCAATGCTCTCCATCCGATCGGTTTCTGTGACTGCTAACGGGGCCCTGTTCACTCGACACGGATGGGAGGAAACACGGATAAAATCTTTGGTTCTTTTGGATTTCAGGGGGTGAGATGCCGGGCAGATTGCGAATCCGCCCTGAGAGCTCTCTGCATCCAGCCGGATTCGCAATCCGGCGGGTCTGGTAAAGCCAATGCCCCCTGAAATCCTGTTGAGCCTAATCTTTTTGAAATGACTTGGGTGTGTCCAAAATGAGTTGGAAAGTTAAAATAATCCCTTCATTGGCGGGGCGCTTCGCGCCCGCCGCCAACGCCGGGGGATAAAGTCCCCCGGCTAGAAACAGCGCCCCTTCGGGGCTAGCCGGATTTATCCGGCGCTGTTTTGTAGCCCGGCGACTTCATCGCCGGGCGGACGTGGC
>JALWDV010000294.1 GCA_027036755.1 Anaerolineae bacterium | reverse complement strand
AGATGGTCAGGTTGGCCCGGGAAGCTTCGTCGGTGCGAACCCGATCGCCCTCGCGAATGTACATCGAATCCACAACCGCCACAGGTTCATCGTTTTTCGTCTGCAGCACCAGGGTCGTGCCGGTGACCGCCTCCACCCGCACCGCCATAGGCCGCGTGGCGTTCATCATCCACCAGTGCAGGCCCAACGGCGCGCCGGTGATCAAAATGACGAACGCGGCGAAGGCCAGCCAGAGGATGATCCAGGCCTGACGTCCCACCCGCTCGTAGGTTTCGGGCGGTAGTGATTGCGTGGTCGAAGTGGACATGATCGACGTTTTCGAAAAAAACTTCACCACGGAGACACAGAGTGCACGGAGGAAGAAAAGGGTGAGGTTTGGAGAGGGATTTCTTTGTGAACAACCATGATTTTCTCTGTGTGCTCGGCGTCTCTAATGAACATTGACAAAATGATCCGGTCCTGGGGCCGGGGCGCTTCGCGCCCGCCGCCAACGCCGGGGGATGAAGTCCTCCGGCTAGAAACAGCGCCCCTGCGGGGCTTAGCCGGATTTATCCGGCGCTGTTATGTAGCCCGGCGACTTCATCGCCGGGCGGACGTGGCGAACGCCACTATGACCGATTTAGCTTGTGTACATTGATAAGAAACGGCTATCCCACGCGAAAGCCGGAGAATTCCCCGGCCGCGGGGCTCCATTGTACATCCACCCGCTGGACGCGAGCCAATGATGGGCCTTCTTCGAGAAAGCGCAACAGGGTTTGCAGCGCGAGTTTCGGGCCTTCGGCCACGACTTCGACATGGCGTTGGGGAAAGAATTTGTTTTTGGCGTAGCCCCTTAGTGCCAGGGCCAGCGCTTTATCCCGCACGAAGACGCGAAAGCCGACGCCCTGCACGCGGCCGTATATTTTCGCTTCCAATCGCTGGTGGGGCTGATTCATGAATCCGTTTCCTCCGAGCCGGCGCTTTTTGCCCGCTCCTCTTCATAAGCCTGACGGGCGCGTTTCAGCCACAGCCGGGCGTCCTTATCTCGGGGGTTCGCCCGCACAGCGGCTTCGAACCACTGGATGGCCTTTTCCCAATCCTTGCGCTCGGCGTGGATGAGGCCCACGTTGTAGTGGGCGCTGGGCGCAACCGGGTCCAGCTCGATGGCGCGCTGATACGCTGCGATGGCTTTATCCTGCCGCCAGCGAGGAGAAATCTCCAACCGGCCCAGGATGGCCGCAGCCAGATTCAGCCACAGCCGGGCGTTGTCGGGGTGCTTTTCCACCGCTTTTTCGAGAAATCCCTCGGCTTTGTTCCACTTTCCCGCCATGATCATGGCTCCGCCCAGGGTGATCATGATGTCGGGATCATCGGGAAGCAGGGCGTGGGCCTTTTCCAGCGCCTCGATGGCTTCGCCATAGCGCCCGGCGTTGAGCAGGCGCACGCCCTCTTGCAGAAGCCGATAGGCGTTTTTGCGGGCGTTGTCGGAATCGTTGGGAGTGTGAGAATCAGTCATGGTGGTGTGGGGCGGAATTCAATCGGGTGTATTCAAATGAGTTGAGCGAAGCGCCTTTCTCGTATGTGTCATTCTGAGGGAGCGTAGCGACCGAAGAATCTCGGCGTCTGCAAAAGTAGAGATTCTTCGCTTCGCTCAGAACGACACATACATGCGTTCGGTTTCAGGTGAGCGAGCGGGCGAGTGCGCCGCGGATGGCGTCATCGCAGGAAGAAAAGCAGGATAGGCAGGGTGACAAGGCTCGCCAGGGTGGTCATCAGCACCGCACCGGCGGTGAAATCGGGGGCGGCGTCGAATTCGTTGGTGATGACGATGGCGTTGACCGCGGTGGGCATCGAGGCCTGCAGAACCGCCACGGAATAAGCGACGCCGCTCAATCCCACCACCGAAACCAGCGCCAACGCCACGAAGGGGCTGACGAACATCCGCAGGGCGGTGAGCCGCAAAACGGGCTTCACATTGGCTCGAATGTCTGTTTGGGCCAATGTCATGCCCAGAACCAGCAAAAAGACGGGGATGGCTGCTTTGCCCGCCATGTCGATCATGTTGAACAGGGAGCCAGTGGGCGCGATGTGGGTGAATCGGCTGATGACGCCCAGGGCCATGGCCAGGATGATGGGCTGCACCAGGGTGCGCTTCAGGGCCGCGAGCCTGTTATCATGCCCGCGAATGGCCAGGTAGATGCTGATAGCGCCGCCAAACATGGCGTTGAACATGAACAGCACCAGCGCATAGGCGAAGCCGGTTTCGCCGAAGGCGAACAAGTTCAACGGCAGGCCATAGTTGCCGTTGTTCATAAGGATGGTCGTGATGATGAAGGCGCTGGCCAGACCTCCCTGGTATCCCCAGCGGCGAGTCAGCCAATAGGCCGCGCCGCCAAGGACGAGCATGTTCAGGGCGGCGAATAGGATGCTGCGCCCGGTGATGTCGGGGTTGAATTCGAGGGTGAGGATGGAGGCGTAGACCAGGCAGGGCGAAAGCACAAAATAGACGATGCGGTTGACGGAGCGGGGATCGAGGTCGATTTTGCGGCGCAGGAGGAAGCCCGCCCCGGCCATCAGGATGATGGGAAGCAGCACCTGATACAGGATGTCGCCCAGGGATTGCAACGAATCGGCCGACATCAGAATCGGTCATCCTCATCGAGAAGTCGACGGATTTCCGCGTCCAGGGGGTCTTCGTAGAAATCGTCCCAGATGTCGGGCCCGCCTTCCTGGGAAAACGCTTCGTCGCTCTCTATGCCGAGCACTTCATCGATTAGCTGATAGAGGTTGTTGACGCCGGCGTACAATTGCTCCAGCGCCATTTCCGCGATTTCCGCTTCGGCCTCGTTTTCAGAATCGACGGCCAGTTGCAGCGCCTGTTTGGCTTTTTCGCCGCCGATTTGTCCCAGGGCCTCAAGGATGGCGTAGCGCACTTCTGCATCCTTTTCCACGTCCAGCATTTTGATCATGGGATCGACCGCGGCAGAGGATTCCAGTTCGCCCAGCGCCCGGGCGGCTTCCATGCGAAGCTCGGGGGATTCGCTTTCCAGCTCGGGCAGCAGGTAAGGAATCCAGCGCACGTCGGCCGTGCGGCCCATGGCATAAAGGGCGCTGATCCGCATGAAGAGGTCTTCGTCGAAGCGGGCGCTTTCGATGAGGCGGGGAACGCCGGGATGGCTGGACGCGGCAAGGCCCTCCAGGGCCCGCCGCCGGACATGGGTGTGCTCGCGAGGATCGTGATAGACGTCCCACAGGGCTTCGACTGCGCTCTCGGCGTAACGGGCGGGGATTTCGTTCGTTTCGCCCCAGTGGACGAATCGCCCCAGCGCCAGGGCCGCGGCCGCGCGCACATCCACATCTTCATCATGAATCAGCATTTTCTGAAAACGCTCGATGAAGCGGGCGTTGGAGGCTTCCCACAGACCTTCGATGGCGAGCGCCCGAACGCGCGAATCCGCGTCGTCCAGCGTCCAGGCGAAGATGGGATTGTATTGGTATTCGACATGCTCTTCAGCCATCTGCACCAGCGCCTGCAGCATTTCCAGGCGGCGTTTGGGCGAATAATCCGCCCAAGCTGATTGAAATTGCTGCAATTCGACGTCGTTTAGCTCCGAAAGACTGCGCAGGAGCTGGTAGCTGACGGGCTTGTCTTCATCGCCTAGACTGGCGAGGATTTTGCTGAGATCTCGCGGCATGGCTTTTAGTTCCAGTAGAATTTGCGTTGTTCACTGGGTTGAGAGATGGGGACGATCTGCACCTGATCGCCATTGCGGGTGATCATTCCCACCTGCACATACCAGATGTAGGTGCGTCCGTATTGCTGCGGGGCCTGCCCGAACAGCCACGCGGGCGTCAGGAAGCTTGTGTTGGCCCCCACCGGTTCGACGAGCCGCCAATCCACCTGGTTGGGCCCGACCTGCACGCCGATGTGAACGACGTATTCCGCTCTGGCGGGAAGCCCCGACTGTAGTGGCTGCCACACCAACTCGATCGGGGCTTCTTTTCCGGTGAAGGCCGAGGCGTCGCCGGGATTGACGAGGATGGGGGCGGGGAGGGTGATGCTGGGGGTCGCTGTGAGTGTGGGCGTGGGCGTTTTAGTGGGGCGTCGCGGGGTGGGCGTGGGAGGAACGTAATCGGCTGGAGGAATGCGCAGTTTTTGCCCCACCTGAATGGTAGTGGGGTCTTTGATTTTGTTGTATGCAGCCAGGGCCGCGACCGTGCGATCC
>JALWDV010000293.1 GCA_027036755.1 Anaerolineae bacterium | reverse complement strand
GCACCCCCGGCAGGACTTGAACCTGCGACCAACGGATTAGAAGTCCGATGCTCTGCCACTGAGCTACGGGGGCGCGATGCTGATGAAATAGTAAAATACGTCGTCGCTCTTGTCAAAGATCCACGGACGCGTGACAGGCGGCGTATGGCGTTTTGTCCGACTGCTTCAGGCCAGGCGATAGACCAATCCCAGGATGAGGGCAAAAAGCGTGATGTTCGCCACCTCCATCCAACCCAGTCGCCGGATGTTCAACTGGCCGCGCGGCGTCCAGGCGAGCGCTCCCCACAGGTGTTTGCTGGCCGAGGGAACCAGCGCCAGCCAGGCCCAGTCGGGCGCCCAGCCCAACACCCCCAGCGCCGCCGCTCCCGCCAGACTGATGACCGAGAACAACAGTGGTCGCCAGGCGGCAAGCAGGCGTTGCCCGATGGGGGGCGGCTCCGCCAATCGGGCCTGGGTGCGCACCTTCAGCCGGATGTAGAAAATAGGCCCGGTCACCTGAGCCAGCCCGATGAGCCACAAGCCCAGCGCCCATGAATCCAGCGAGCCATTAGCAGTCAGTGCGATGGCAGGCGCGACCAGGCTGACGCCCAGCACGCCGATCCATTCGCCCCAGGCCGTCATCATCAGTTGCCGGCGGGGGGCCATGGTGAGGTGCACGGCCAGCACGATCACGCCCGCAGCCGCCAGCCAGATCAGCCCCCACAACTCGCCCCGCACCAGCAGTAAACCGCCCGCCGCGACGCTGATGGCCAGGTATGCGCCCGCCCAGAAGCACAGCGTCCTGGGCACGGGTTTGGGATTGCGCCCGAAGCGAAGCTTGACGCCCTGGCTCAGAGGCTCGCGGGCCAGAAACAGGCCGATGCCCGCCACCATGGTCAGCAGCACATTGGCGTTGAACCCCGTCGCCAGCATTGCGGCCAGCATCAGCCCCATAAAAGTACCCCAGCTTCCATGTTCATGCGGGAAAACGGGCGGCCACAGGGACACGGGAGGAGAGGCGGTGCGGGCTTGAGTCATGGCTTCGTCTGATCTCGCTGGTTTGGGAGATGAGAGTGAGAAATTGTAAAATAGCATTTCAACTTCTGTCAATTTATCTGCGGTTTGGGTGAATGGACCGCAGATTTCCTCTCCCGGACCTGCCATGATCGCCCCCGACGCCTCTCTTACCCAAACGCTCTCTCTCATCGCCGATGAATTGCGCTCATTGGCCCGGAACAACCTCCAGTACCTGGACGATCCCTATCAGATTCAGCGCAACCGCCGCGTGCTGGAGCTGGCCGCCCAACTGCAGGCCCTGACCGACCGCCGCCCCCTCGACGACATCCAGCGCATCTTCTCCCAGGACCTGGGCTATGTGACGCCCCTGGCGGTGGTGGATACAGCAGTCATCGATCCTGAGGGCAAGACCCTGCTCATCCGCCGGAGGGACAACGGATTGTGGGCCATGCCGGGCGGCGCTTGCGACACCGGCGAAACGCCCGCACAGGCCGCAGCCCGCGAGGTTTGGGAGGAAAGCGGCTACCAGGTGGAGATCACGCGGTTGCTGGGCGTGTTCGACAGCCGTCTTTCGGGCTCGCAAAGCAGCAGGCACCTTTATCACCTGCTGTTTGCCGCCACGCCGGTGGCGGGCGAGGCCCGAACCAGCAACGAGACCACTGAAGTCGGCTGGTTTGGCTGGGAATCGCTCCCGTGGGACGAACTCGCGCCCGGGCATCGACGACGTCTGCAATTCGTCATGCAGTGGTGGCTCAACCCCCGCACTGGGGCCTACTTCGATTGGGAGCCCTGGCAGCCGCCGGAGCCGGAGTCGGGAATGGGAAATCGGGTTGACGTTTGACATTTAGCGCCCAGCGGGGCCGGTGGAATTTCCTCTCTCGCCTGCGAGTAACGATGTAAAACGCATTACGAAAAAATGCGCTGGTCGGGCATGTTATGCTATACTTTTAACGGATTTTACGGATGAGTCGGCCCGCCTGGCTATCGGCTTTTCCGAATTGAACATGCTCTCCCGTACCAATAACCATTGCGCTGAACAAGGAGGTTCGATTATGCGCCCAGTCTATGCCATATCCGGCGGCGTCAGCAAATTCGCCAAAGCCCGCCCGGATAAGACATTCCAGGCCGTGGTGAAAGAAGCGTACGACTACGCCATCGCCGACATCGGTCTGGAACATCCCAAGTTTGTTGAACTGGTGGATGGCTCTGTCGCCAGCTATTTCAGCGACCACTTCGCCAGGCAGCTCATGGCGGGGATCATGGTGCAGGATTATCTGGGATTGATTCCCAAGCCCAGCCATCGCGTCGAGGGAGGCGGGGCCACCGGCGGGCTTTGTTTTCAGGAGGCGTGGAAAAGCGTCGCCAGCGGGCACATGGACATCGCCCTGGCTTACGGCTTTGAGCAAATGAGTCACGTGGAGACCTGGAAGGGGAATGAGTTCATTGCGCTGGCCTCGGACGTCTCATTCGATTATCCGGTGGGCGGTTTTTATTCGGGCTATTACGCCATGATGGTGACCCGGCACATGCAGGAATATGGGACCACGGTGGAGCAACTGGCCCATGTGTCGGTGAAAAACCACATGAACGCCTATTACAACCCCTATTCGCAAAAACGACGCAAGCTGACCATCGAGGATGTGCGCAACGCCCCCATGGTGGCCTGGCCTCTGACTCGCCTGGATATCTGCGTCATGTCCGACGGCGCGGCCGCCACGATTCTGGTCTCGGAAGAAGGTCTGGAGAAGCTGATCAAGGCTGGCGCGCAGATTCCGCAGCCCCTGGTGAAGATCACCGGCATCGGCCGCGGCACCGACGCCATGCGCATGGCCGACCGACCCCATGTGGATTACGACACCTTTATGAAAGATTACGCCACGCCGCAAGAGCGGGATTCGGACGACACCCGGGCCTACTACAAGGCGCTGTGGGATCACGGCGCCCGCTATCCGGGCGTGCACTCCTTCCGCGCCGGACGCACCGCGGGCAACATGGCTTACAAGATGGCGGGCATTTACGATCCGCTGAACGAGCTGGATTTCGTGGAGCTGCACGACGCCTAC
Source organism: Anaerolineae bacterium (assembly GCA_027036755.1). Classification (GTDB taxonomy): domain Bacteria; phylum Chloroflexota; class Anaerolineae; order J102; family J102; genus M2005. The sequence continues at coordinate 1,151 of JALWDV010000293.1, read as the reverse complement.
ACCAGCTCCGAAATCCAGACTTATGAAGACCTGGGCCTCTGCCGCTATGGCGAGGGCGGGCCCTTCGCGGCCTCGGGCAAGGCCTTCATGCCGGGCGTGGATTACGGCCTCGAGCTGAAAGAAGAGCCTGCGTGCCCGGTCAACCCCTCGGGCGGCCTCATCGCTTGCGGGCATCCCGTGGGCGCCACGGGCCTGATGCAGGCCGTCTTCGCCATCTGGCAATTGCAGGGAAGCATCAACAAGCACTTCGGCGATGACACCCTGCAGGTCAAGGACGCCAAACGGGGCGCAATCCACAGCCACGCCGGCACCGGCACCTATGTCACTGTCACCATTCTCGAACGGGAAGACTAAGGAGGACACCATGAGCAAGCAACCCACGAAACGTGAAGAGACCCTGGGCGGAACCATCGTTCATGGCCTGCCCTTCCCCAGCGAACTCACGCCCGAATCTCTGGAATGGCTGCGCAAGATGCAGCCCATCCGCATCGAACAGGATTACAGCATCACCTATCTGCACAGCTATGGCCAGGATAGCCCCTTCTTTGCGGGCCTGACCAACAAGGTGCTGCTGGGAACGCAAGAAGCCACCACCGGCTACACCTACGCCACCCCGCGCGGGCATGGCATGTACGACGGAGAGGAGACTCGATGGGTTCCTCTGCCCCACGAGGGCAAGGTGCATGCTTTCACCGTGTGCTATTTCGGCTCCGAGGAATTCCTGCCCGAGACGCCCTTTGTGCTGGCTCTCATCGAGTTCGAAGGCGCTGACACCCTCTTTCTCACCCGTCTGCTGGGCCTGGATCCCGACGACGCGGGCCTGCACTGGATCGGCATGAAAGTCAAGGCCCGATTCCTGCGCAACGCCAAACTCAAGCCCACGGATGTCTACTTTGTGCCCATAGAGACATAGCTAAAAAATGACGCTTCACATCCGCGGGCAGCATCCGCTCCGCCACAAAAACCATTGCTTTTCGCATGACAGAAAGCGATTGTCTGAATAGCAGTAACTGCTAACGTATGCCAGTTGGTTGTCTTTTTCCACTCAAACCTGACAGGTTCTCGTAACCTTGGCTGTAAGATGTGCGCGTTTCAGCCAGCAACAAAGCGTGCAAGGCTCTGAATCGCTGCCAAAGGAACCTGTCAGGTTA
>JALWDV010000292.1 GCA_027036755.1 Anaerolineae bacterium | reverse complement strand
CCCTGCAAAGGAGCGAAGCGACTGGCGGGGGAGGGCCGGGGTGGGGGCCAGGCCCAGCGGCCAAGGCTGCAAAACTGACGAACGATGTCTTGAACGTTGGCTCAGCAGGCCTACATTAGTAGGCGCTTAGTGAGCGTCCAGAAATAACTTCCCTTTTTTCGTTGCACCACTGGCCGAGTAAACTCGGGCTCTTTAGGCGCTTCGCGCCGCAAGGTCGCCCTGCGGCGACCCCACAACGGGTTCAAACAGGCGGCGAAGGCCGCCTTTGAGGCCGTAGGCCTGAAGAGTCCGACTTCAGTCGGTGAGGGCAAAAAGGGAACTAATTTTTAGACGGTTACTTAGCGCATCGAGATCGAGAAAAAGTTATCGATCTTCGTGACCAACCACCGCCCGGCGATGAAGTCGCCGGGCTACGAAACAGCGCCGGATGAATCCGGCTAGCCCCGCAGGGGCGCTGTTTCTAGCCGGGGGACTTTATCCCCCGGCGCTGGCGGCAGGAGCGAAGCGTCCCGGGCCTATAACCGGATCATTTTGTCAATGTTCGTAACGGCTAACGTATGCCAGTTGGTTGTCTTTTTCCACTCAAACCTGACAGGTTCTCGTAACATTGTGCGATAGGATGTGCAGTTTTCAGCCAGCAACGAAGCGTGCAAGGCTCTGAATCGCTTCCAAAGGAACCTGTCAGGTTAATTCAAGCGAAAACGACCTTAGCAGTTACCAATGTTCATTAAAATCGCTCCGAACCTGGCCCAGCCAGCATCGAGGAAGCATATATCACGTCAAGGCGTCAAGCTTTTCTTTGCTGTTTTCCTTTGCGGCTCTGCGCCTTTGCGTGAGACATTTTCTCAGATGACGACGCCCGTGGGGTCGTTGCCGGCATCGATCATTGCCTTGCGTACATTGACCGGAATGAGAAGCAGCAGGCCCACGACGAAGAAGGCGATAAGCGAGAGAATGGCGACCCGGGAGCTGCCGGTGAATTGCACCGCGGCGGCAAAGACCAACGGCCCGATCCACGACGTGCCCCGTTCACTGATCTCATAGAACCCGAAATACTCGGATTCATTCTGGCGGGGAATGAGCTGGGAGTAAAGGGAGCGGCTGAGAGCCTGCGATCCGCCCATCACCAAAGCCACGAACGCGCCCAATACGAAAAGCTGCCATATCTCATAGAGCAGCGCATAGGCGTAGATGACGATGCCCGCCCAGATGATCACAGAGACGATAATCGCCTTCTTGGCCCCCATCTTTCCGGCCAGCCAGCCGAAGAACAGCGCCCCGAAAAAGGCCAGGAACTGGATCATCAAGATCAAGATCATCAGTACATCCGCGCCCGCCCCCAGCTCGGTGGCGGCGAACATGGTGGAGACGACAATCACAGTCTGGATGCCATCATTGTAAATGAGATAGGCGATGAGATACTTCAGGGTTTCGGGATATTCCCGATACATGGTGGTGAGGGTGCGCCAAATCTGCTTGAGCCCCTGGCTGAGATAGGATTCCCCCTCGGGGAGCTGCTTGAGGGGCGGGCGTTGGCGCAGCTTGCGCGCGGGAAACATCAGGGTGAAGATCAGCCACCAGGCTCCGGCCAACGCCAGGCCCAGGCGAACGGCCAGCCCTTTGTCCTCCATCAGCGTGTAGAGCGCCAGGGCGATGGCCAATGCAATGCCGCCGCCCAGGTAACCCAGAGCCCATCCGAAGGAGCTGACGCGATCTCGATCTTTGGGTTCGGCGATGTCGGGCAGGAACGCATTGTAGAGCACCACGGCCGCGCCAAAGGATAGATTAGCGATGATGAAAAGCAATCCGCCCAGCAGAACCGCGCCATTGGTTCCCAGCGCCGGCATATCGGGCTTGACAAAGAACATAAGCAGCGTGGCCACAGCGCCAATGGCGGCGAAGGTCAGCATCAGGCGCTTCTTCAGCTTCGAATAGTCGGCGATGGTGCCCAGCAGGGGCAGGAAAAGCACCTGCAAGATGACCGAAACCGAGACCATGGTCGGGAAGAACGCGTCGGGCTCGAAGCGCATTCCCAGGAAATGGACGCCATTGGTGGCCTGGGCCAGATTGGAAAGATAAGGCCCGAGCAAAGTCGTGACGACGATGGTGCTGAACGCAGAATTGGCCCAATCGTACATGGCCCAACTGAAAATCTCGCCGCGATTGGTTTCGACGGGCCGATGCATAGCGGCTGCTTCACCCATGATTTCGCTCCTTTCGGGAATGGAATGAAAAAGGAATGAGACAAACGACGATGTTCGTTTCCAAATAATAACACATGATCCCCAGATTCAGCGCGTTTTTTCCCCGTGCAAAGGCTCAAGTCTCCCGTTTTCGTCCTACCCGCCTATCTGCGACATCACTCTCGATTTGGGGATTTCGCCATCGGGCAGGCCGTGACCCCAGGGCTTGTAATAGGCCGCGGCCAGTATCTCTTGCTTGAGTTCATCAATGGACATGCCCGAGCGCAAGGGCGTGAGGATGTCGTATTCGCCATCCCGCAGCAAACACAGGCGCAGCTTGCCATCCGCGGTCAGACGCAGACGGTTGCAACTGGCGCAGAAGGGTTCGGAGACCGAACTGATGAAGCCGATGGAGCCGCGCGCGCCCGCCAGGCGATAGGGGCGGGCCGGATCCCGGGGATCGTGACCGGGTATCGCCTTCATCGGCCCCAGCGCCGCTTCGATCCGCTCCCGGGTTTCGCTGGAGCGCACCACCGCGGCCTGGGCGAAATCGGATTCGCTGGCAAAGGGCATCAGTTCGATGAAACGCACATCCCAGGCCCGCTCCAGGGTGAGCCGGGCCAGCGCCGCCACTTCGTCCTCGTTGAATCCGCGAGTGACCACCACGTTGATCTTGATGGGATGCAGGCCCGCGGCCTCGGCCGCCTCGATTCCGGCCAGCACCTTGTTCAAATCGCCGCGGCGGGTGATGAACCGGAATTTCCTGGGGTCCAGGGTGTCCAGCGAGATGTTCACTCGGGCCAGGCCCGCCCGGGCCAGGGGCTCGGCCAATTGCGCCAGCAAGATGGCGTTGGTGGTCATGGCGATGTCGCGAATCCCCTCGATGTGCGCAAGCTGACGCACGATCTCCACCACGTTGGGGCGCACCGTGGGCTCGCCGCCCGTCAATCGTATCTTGTTGACGCCCAACTCCGCCATCATCCGGGCGATGGTGATGATCTCCTCGTCCGACATCAGTTCATGCCGGGGACGAAAGGTCATATCCTCGGGCATGCAATAGACGCAGCGCAAGTTGCACACATCGGTGAGCGAGATGCGCAGATAAGTCAGGTTGCGCCCGAATTGATCGATGATGGCGGGCCGTTGCCGAACAGGGGGGGGAGAGGGGTGATCAGACATTGGCTGGCATTTTAGCAGGTGGAGCGGGCAGGGGCAAGGATTTTTGAGGCAGCAGCCGGTAGGTGCAGCGGATCTCGCCATCGGCCATGTGGGCCACGCGCACGGGCGACATGCCCGTCAGCCGCTGAATGAGCAATTGATCGATCTGGCAGATCTCGGGATGCTCGCCGATGAGTTCGCGATAGGGACAATGACAGGTGTGGAGCAACGCCTCATCGGGACCGCACTCACAAAAAGCCATGTAGCCCTCCTCGTTGAGAAAATGGAGGACGGCTTGCAGACGATCTTCATCCGACATCGTCTCCAGGGCCGCGGGCGCTCGCAACGCTGCCTTCTCCGCCATCTCAGCCATCACGTCCGCGAACTGCTCGGGGGTGAGCATCCGCTTGAGGATGTGGAGACTCTCGCGCGCCAGCCCCTGATAATTGTTAGGAAAAAGCGCGTCAGCGTGCTCTGTGATGGTGTACAGACGCTTGGGCCGCCCGGCTCCCGATTGCCGCCGCACGCGCGAAGCCTCCACCAGATTGTCGCCGATGAGCAAATCCAGATGATGGCGCACAGAGACGGGCGCCATGTCCAGATGCGCCGCCAACTCGGTGACGGTGGCCTGGCCGTGTCGTTTGAGATATTCCAGAATCTTCTGTCGGACGGGATGCACGGGAGAGATCAATCAGTGATAGGCGTTTTCAGCAATTTCAAATTTGGCCTGGTGCCAAGCCCCCTCCCGGCCTCCCCCCGCTTCGGCTAGCGCCTTGCAGGGGGAGGCGTCCTCTGACTTGTCAATTTGCGTAGCAGATGAGCATCTCCCTCCCCCGAACACGAGCGCAGCGAGTATCGGGGGAGGGTCGGGGTG
>JALWDV010000291.1 GCA_027036755.1 Anaerolineae bacterium | reverse complement strand
ACGCACCCAATCCGCCCGACCCCACCCGCCTGAACATGGTGGAGGCCATCCGCCGCACCCTGGACGTGGAGCTGGCCGTCAACCCACGCGCCTCCATCTTCGGCGAGGATGTGGGCCGCAAGGGCGGGGTGCACACCGCCACCCTGGGCCTGCAAGCCAAATATGGCGAAGGCCGCGTCTTCGACACCAGCCTGTCGGAAGAAGGCATCATGGGCCGGGCCGTGGGCATGGTCCTGGCCGGGCTCACCCCCATCCCCGAAATCCAGTACCGCAAATACGCGGACCCCGCCACCGAGCGCATCCACAACTGCGGCACGGTGCGCTGGCGCACGGCCAACCACTTTGGCGCGCCGGTGGTGGTGCGCATGTCGGGCGGCTACCGCAAGATCGGCGATCCCTGGCACAGCGTCACCAACGAGATCATGTACGCCCACGCCATCGGCTGGAAGGTGGCCGTGCCCTCCAACGCGGAGGACGCGGTGGGCCTGCTGCGCACCGCGCTGCGGGGCGATGACCCCGTCATCTTCTTCGAGCACCGGGCCATGTACGACGCGGCCTGGGCCCGGCGGCCCTACCCCGGCGACGCCTTCATGCTGCCCTTTGGTCAGGCCAACATCACCCGCTCGGGCGACGACCTCACCGTGGTCACCTGGGGGGCGATGGTGGAGCGCTGCGAGCAGGCCGCGGAAGAGCTGGGCGAAAGCATCGAGATCATCGATCTGCGCACCCTGCAGCCCTGGGACAAAGCGGGCGTGCTGGATTCGGTGCGCAAGACCGGCAAATGTCTCATCGTGCACGAAGACATCGGCTTTGGCGGCTTTGGCGCGGAGATCGCCGCGGCCATTGCGGACGAAGCCTTCGAATATCTCGACGGGCCGGTGATGCGCGTAGCCTCGCCCCAGGTGATGACGCCCTACAGCCAGACCCTGATGGCGGGCGTGGTGCCCACCGTGGCCCGCATCCGGGCGGGCATGGAGAAACTGCTGGCCTATTGACCCTTGATCTCACGCAAAGCATGTCCTGAGCATGTCCTGAACAAAGTGAAGGATCTGGCCGAAGGGCCGCCAAGGCGCTGAGTTTGAAAAGATGGATGCGCCGCACTTACTAATGCGCCCAGCCGGAAATGCGTTCCGGCGGGTTTACCGATTAGACTGCCGCTTGCCGCTAACCGGTTCCGGCGGATCGCATATCCGCCTCGGCGCAATCACTTTCTTTTATCCGCACAAACCAGGTTTTTTCCCCTTTGCGCCTTAGCGTCTTGGCGTGAGATCAGAATCCATACCAAATGCCAACCATGTTCGAGTTCCACGTCGCCCGCGAGGCCCGAGACCGATACCAGTTCGATGAAAGCCTGTTCGCCACCGATGGCCGCGTGGTCATCGGCGATTACCAGGCCGCGCAGCGCTTCGCCCACCGCATAAACGTGGTGCGGGAGGCGGACAAGCATCCCCAGCGGGCCGCGCGCGCCTCCGACATCTACGCCATGGGCTTGCTGGATGAGATGATGCACCTGATGGCGGCCCGCTACCGGCAGCAGGTGGAGCCGGGCCTGTTCGCCCGCGCCCTGGCCCGCTTGCAAGAGCAGGTGGGCGCAGACGCGCTGGAAGCCACGCTGCGGGCCTTTCTGCAGCGCTTCCCGCCCCTGGCCGTTTACCGCGGCGAGATGACCGTCGAGCAGTGGCTGGCCGGGAGCAGCAACGGCCTGTCGCATCGGGAGATGGCGCTGGAGGAAATGGTGATGCTGTGGATCGCCAACCAGAATCCGGCGCTGGAAAACTATCGCGAGCTGTTCGATGACGCCCCCCTGGCCCGCACTACGGCCTACGCCCCGGCCATCCAGGGCTTGCGGGGCTTTTTCGATGAGCAGCCGGGCTTTGCAGGCGCGGGCAAAAGCCTCATTGATGTGCTGATGGAGCCCATCCTGGCCTCCCCCGACTCGCTGGCGGGCCAACTGCGCTACATTCGCCAGAAATGGGCGCCCTGGCTGGGCGATCTGGTGATGAAACTGCTCACGGGCCTGGATTTCATCGAAGAAGAGACCCGGGCCCGTTTTGGCGGCGGCCCGCCCGGGCCCACGCCCCCGCCCGATCTCAGTTGGTTGGACGCGGAGATCGAAAACTACACCCCCGACACCGACTGGATGCCGCGCGTGGTGCTGCTGGCCAAAAACACCTTCGTGTGGCTCTACCAGCTTTCCCGCCAATATGGCCGCCCCATCGTCACCCTGGACCAGGTGCCGGACGAAGAGCTGGACGCAATGGCCGCCCGCGGAATCACGGGCCTGTGGCTCATCGGCCTGTGGCGACGCAGCCGCGCATCCCGGCGCATCAAACAGATGATGGGCAACCCCGAGGCCGTAGCCTCGGCCTACGCGGTGGATGACTACGTCATCGCCGAGGAATTGGGGGGCGAGGCCGCGATGGAGAATCTGCGGCGGCGGGCGTGGCAGCGGGGCATCCGCCTCGCCTCCGACATGGCGCCCAACCATACAGCCATCGATTCCCGCTGGGTCATCGAACACCCCGACCGCTTTCTGGCTCTGGATTACAGCCCCTTCCCCAACTACACCTTCGATGGGCCCGATCTCAGCGATGATCCCCGCGTGGGCGTCTTTTTGGAGGATCACTACTACGATCACAGCGATGCGGCCGTGGTGTTCAAGCGACTGGATCGCCACACCGGCGACGTCCGCTACATCTATCATGGCAATGATGGCACAACCATGCCCTGGAACGACACCGCCCAGCTCGATTATCTCAACCCCGAGACCCGGGAGGCGGTGATTCAGACCATCCTGCACGTGGCCCGCCAGTTCCCCATCATCCGCTTCGACGCGGCCATGACCCTGGCCAAGCGGCACATCCAGCGGCTGTGGCACCCCGAACCGGGCCAGGGCGGGGCCATTCCCTCCCGGGCGGCCTTCGCCATGACCAAAGCCGAGTTCGACAAGCTGATGCCCAAAGAATTCTGGCGGGAGGTGGTGGATCGCATCGCCGCGGAAGCGCCCGACACCCGGCTGCTGGCCGAGGCCTTCTGGCTGATGGAGGGCTACTTTGTGCGCACCCTGGGCATGCACCGGGTGTACAACAGCGCGTTCATGCACATGATGCGGGATGAGGACAACGACAAATATCGGGGGCAGATTCGCGAAACCCTGGCTTTCGATCCCGAAATCCTCAAACGCTATGTCAATTTTATGACCAATCCCGATGAGGAGCCGGCTGTGGAGCAGTTCGGCAAGGGGGACAAGTATTTCGGCGTGTTCACGGTGATGGCCACCGTGCCCGGCCTGCCCATGATCGGCCACGGCCAGTTCGAGGGCTACGCCGAGAAGTATGGCATGGAATACCGCCGCTCCTATCGGGACGAGACGCCCGACGCGGCCCTGATGCAGCGCCATGCCCGAGAAATCACACCCCTGCTCAAGCGCCGCTATCTTTTTGCGGATGTCGCCAACTTCCGGCTCTACGACTTCGAGACCGAAGCCGGAGTGAACGAGGATGTGCTGGCGTATTCCAATCGCGTGGGCGAGCAGCGGGCCCTGGTGCTCTACCACAACAAATTCGCAGACGCCCGCGGCCATCTCCGCATCTCCGCGCCCTTCAAAGGCCCGGACAAAATCCTGCGCCAGGAATCCTTTGGCCAGGGGTTGGCCCTGCCCGATGCGCCCGCGGCCTTCGTCATCTTCCGCGAGCTGGTCTCGGGCCTGGAATACATCCACAACTCGGCCCAACTGGCGCGGGAGGGCTTTTACGCGGAACTGGGCGCGTATCAACGGCGGGTGTATCTGGATTGGCGCATCGTGTACGACAGCGACGGGCGCTACGCCCAGGCCGCGGCGGAGTTGAACGGCCGCGGCGTTCCCAACATCGATCTCTATCTCAAACAGCAGTCCCTGCGTCCGCTGCACACCGCCTTCCGGGCCATCTTCAACGGCGAAACCCTGCGCGATCTGCTGGCCCGCCGCTCGGATCGGCCCGCGCCCCGGGATGAAGCCGCCTGGGATCAAGAGATGGAGGCGAAGCTGCTGGCCTTCCTGGAACAGGCCCGGGCCTTTGCCCAGCCGGAAGATAAAGACGACGACCTCGACGTGGACATCCTGCGGCGGCGGTTGGAAGTAATCAGTAATCAGTATTCAGTAAACAGTAAATCAGTAAACAGTAAGGCAGTAAGCAGTAAACAGGATGCAATAGGTAGTGAGCAGTCGGTTGGGGAG
>JALWDV010000290.1 GCA_027036755.1 Anaerolineae bacterium | reverse complement strand
TGGACAAAATTCCGTTCTAGACACATTTGTGTCGGATCCCAAGATGTCGGACCATACGTGTCCAGAGTACGAGGATTTATCTGTACACAAAATTCGTTGTATGAAGTAATAATACACAATTAATGGAACCCAAGAAGGTCATAACAGAACAAGAATGCAATGTAAAATATGAAATATGCTGTTCTCCCATTTAATCAATACAATCAAGACCAGGAGAAAAGGAAATCAAAGGATGAAACAATTTATATGTTTTATTTGTGGGTTGCCAAAATTGATAATCTCTATATCGGTCTCTCACTTATTAACGAAGACCGCGTCTCTAACTTTCAACATTCGTACAACCTAGAGGCAATTTAGAATTCAGTATTATTATGTAATCGATAAAACCGTGCATGAACCATATTTTCTTCCTTACACAAACCATACACCACACACACACACACACACATACAGCCACACACATACATTAACACACCCACACACACAAGCACACATTTCGATAGTACATCACGGCTCTGCGGCTATTGCGCAGTCCAGTTTTAGTATTTTGCGGACACCCGGTCACCTGGACCACGCGGATAGACGTTTTCGCTTGATATTCCCAATTTAGTGTGTGCGATTGGGAAGCAAGCCTGATGTAGCATGTATGTACGATGCTGTACTTAGAGAAGCTAAACTCAGTGTTTATATTTACTGGTGGGAATACTAATGGGTCAGTGATGGCTTAATGCTGACCTAAAGCGATGGAAATCAGAAAAATGGCATAGACAGGTGACAAAAATATCGGCGAACTACACACGTGAACCAATGTGGGATAAACACTACACACATGTGGAAAGGACAACCAATGTTACGACCCTGGTTATACTCTTACAAGCAAATGAAATTCTAACAGAACAGCACATCAACTTGTGGTTCAACTATATGTGCTCACGTGATGATGTGTATATGCATGCTTGTACTGGTAAGTGTGTTTCACTACGTGTGTTTATCTACACATGTAAAGCCGACTATAAGAAATAATAAGCATATACATTAGAATCACTGCAATAAATCATTATAAGTTAACTAGTAATGCCGTGACTGTTCTGTCTCAGTATGATATACACATACCAACTGGTCACTGTATTAAAATATTTGAGTTTCTTAATCTCTGTTGCATCAGTTTTCTAAAGTAGGTAAATTCCATTGTTATATATCATGAAACATTATTGCAAAGAGTACAAGACCTTATGCTCATGCTCATAAGGAAATTATCTAATGAACAGATATTTCAAGGAGGTAAACTTGAAAAACGAAACTTATCTTGGCGCTGGAAACGAAGAATCTCGGATACATTTTTAATTATTATAT
>JALWDV010000289.1 GCA_027036755.1 Anaerolineae bacterium | reverse complement strand
TCGCCACGTTTTGACGTTTGACGCTTTACGTTTGACGTGCTTTGCCAGGCGTTGACTCTATTGAAATTGTAAAGCTGATGGAAGGACGATCTGAACCATGCCAAATAATCCATTCATTAACGGGGCGCTTCGCGCCCGCGGCCAGCGCCGGGGGATGAAGTCCCCCGGCTAGAAACAGCGCCCCTGCGGGGCTAGCCGGATTTATCCGGCGCTGTTTTGTAGCCCGGCGATGAAGTCGCCGGGCGGACGTGGCAAACGCTTCAACCGAAAAAGGACGCACCCAGATCATTTTCAGCGGCGCGTAGCCAACGATCGACATCTGGGTCACTCATACTGCTATTATACACAACCCATGACAGAAATTCCAATGACGAAAAAATTGCTTATTGCCACAAGGAACCAGGGCAAAGTGCGAGAATATCGCGAGTTGCTGGCCGATTTGCCCTTCGAAGTCCTCTCTCTGGCCGATGCGGGCCTCGATGCCGATGTGGAGGAGACGGGTGAGACCTTCGCCGAGAATGCGCTGCTCAAGGCCCGAACTTACGCCCGTCTCTCGGGGCTGCTCACCTGGGCCGATGACAGCGGTCTGGCTGTGGATGCGCTGGACGGCTGGCCCGGCGTTCATTCCGCGCGTCATGCGGGCCCCAACGCCACCGACGCCGACCGCATCGGCATTCTGCTGCAACGGCTGGCCGACGTTCCTCCGCAGGAGCGGGGCGCGGCCTTTCATTGCGTGGTGGCCATCGCCACGCCCGAGGGGCGGGCCTGGACGACGGAGGGGATGTGCGCGGGCGTGATCATCGATGAGCCCGCCGGCTCGGGCGGCTTCGGTTACGATCCCGTGTTTTTCGTCCCCGATCTGGGCAAAACCTTCGCCCAGCTCTCATCCCGCGAGAAAAACGCCATCAGCCATCGCGGGATCGCCGCTCGCAAGGCCGCGGCCCTGCTGGCCCAACTGACGGCGACCGGCGAAATCTGACGCCGGGCCCGCCAGATGGAATTAATGATCAATGAACAATGATCAAAGGTGGGATCGACGCGGTCTTCCCTTTGATCATCGTAACTATCTTGACAATGTCACATTACGTCATTCAGCAATTTCAAATTTCAGTAGATCACGATTTCATCCGCAAGTACACGCCGAATAAATTCAGGTCTCAAGGCGTTCCGCCGCATGTCCCTCTTCAGGGACATTTTCGGCGCGAAATGCGTCTGTCTGCGCAGGCAGACAGGCGGCCGCAGGCCCTTGGCCCTGATTTTAAATCGGTGGGTCAGTGAAAGTCGTGAAGTACTGAATTTAGAATCCGCAAGCGGAAAGGAGGCGATTTCCCCCTCCCGGCCTCCTTTTTGCCC
>JALWDV010000288.1 GCA_027036755.1 Anaerolineae bacterium | reverse complement strand
GAGGCGTAGTATGGCGTTATGTGGCGTTATGAGGCGTTATGTGGCGTTATGTGGCGCTATGTGGCGCTATGTGACGTGATGAGACGTTCTCTGTCGTTATGGTATGCCATGTGACGTTATGTGGCGTTAAATGGCGTTATTTCTCGTTATGGGGCGTTGTGTGGGGATATGTGGTGTAATGTTGCGTTATGTGGCGTTTTGTGGCGTTATGTGGCGTTACGTGGCGATACGTGGCGTTATATTGCGTTATGTGGCGATACGTGGTGTTATGTGGCGCTACGTGGCGATGTGTGGCGTTATGTGGCGTTATTTGGTGTTATGTGGCGTTATGTGACGTCATGTGGCGTTATGTGGCGTTATGTGGCGTTACTTGGCGATATGTGATGTGATGAGACGTTCTCTACCGTTATGTGACGTTATGTGACGTTACGTGGCGTTATGTGGCGCTATGTTGCGCTATGTGGCTTTAGGTAGGGTTATGTTACGTTATGTGGCGTTATGTGGCGTTACGTGGCGATATGTGGCGTAATGTGGCGTTTTCTGGCGTTATTTGGCGTTATGTGCCGTTTTGTTGCGTACTGCTGCGCTAGGTGGGGTTATATGGCGTTTTGTGGCGCAATGTGGCGTTATATGGCGACAAGAGCCTTTGTATGGCGTTATGTGGCGAAATGTGGTCTTATGTGGCGTTATGCGGCGATATGTGGCTCTACGTGGCGTTATGTGGCTTTATGTGGCGTTATGTGGTGTTATATGGCTTTTTGTGGAGTTATGTGCGTTATGTTGCGTTATGTGGCGTTATATGGCGTTTTGTGGCTCTTTTGGCGTTTTGTGGCGTTATGTGGTGTTCTGTGGCCCTTTGTATCGTTATGTGGCGATATGTAGCGTTATGTGGCGTTATGTGGCGATACGTGGTGTTATGTGGCGCTACGTGGCGATATGTGGCGTTATGTGGCGTCATGTTGCGCTATGTGGCTTTAGGTAGGCGTAATGTGGCGTTATGTGACGTGACGTGACGTTCTCTGGCGTTATGTGAGGATATGTTACGTTATGTGGCGATATGTGGCGTTATATGGCGTTTTGTGGCGCTATGTGGCGTTATATGGCGACATGAGGCGTTGTATGGCGTTATGTGGAGTTATGAGGCGTTATTTGGCCATATGTGGCGCTATGTGACGTGACGAGACGTTCTCTGGCGTTATGGTATGCTATGTGACGTTTTGTGGCGTAATGTGGGGTTTTTTGGCGTTATGAGGCGTTTTTTGGCGTTATATGGCGTTATTTGGCATTATTTGGCGTTATGTGGCGTTATTTGGCGTTACGCGGCGTTACGTGGCGTTATATGGCGTTATATGAC
>JALWDV010000287.1 GCA_027036755.1 Anaerolineae bacterium | reverse complement strand
AAAATTCCCCGACGATCTTCAGTAGTGTCCGGGAAAAATAGAGAATTGGGACACCTCCGAGTGAAGATGTATAATATACAAGTATTTACAAAGAGATCAACACAGGAGGTGTCCCATGGGATATCAAGATACAATGTTATCACAAATAAAAAGAATAATCACCAAGATGGGGATAGAAGGAGCAATACGGAGATATGAAGGGGATAAATGGGTAAAGAGATTTAGGACAAAGGATCATCTGACGGTTATGTTATATGCACAAATAACGGGGAGGAATTCTTTACGAGAGATAATACACACATTAAAAGTGCATGAGCGGAAATTATATCATTTGGGGATAAAGGGATTTTCGAGGAGCACCCTATCAGATTCAAATAACAAGCGAGATTGGAGGATATTCAGGGATATATTTTACATAATGAAAGATAGGCTGGAGGGAGGAGGAAAGCGTGGATTTAAATTTATGAACAAGCTTTATTTATTGGATAGTACATACATAGAATTGAGTTTGGGATTATTTCCGTGGGCAGTATATAGGAAGAGGAAAGGAGGGATAAAATTACATACATTGTTGGAAGGGAGGGAAATGATTCCTGAGGTAGTAGTAATGAGTGAGGCAAGGAGTCATGACCTTGCATATGTGGATGATGTAATAAGGAAAATTTTACCGGACAGCATAATAGTATTTGACAGAGGGTATATAGATTACAGATGGTTTGGTGAGTTGCATGAGAGGGGATTGTATTTTGTAACGAGAGCGAAGAAGAGGATGGAGTATGTAGTTTCCGGACACCTGCCCGTAAATTCTCTTTCCAGAAGGAGAGGGGTGATAGAAGATAGTGAGATAGTGTTTGTAGATGACAGAAACATAAAACATTATCCGTATAAGATGAGACTCATAAGATTTAAAGATACTGAAACAGGAAGAGAATTTGAATTCATAACAAATAATTTTAAGCTGTCAGCATTAACGATAGCAAAGCTTTACAAAAAGAGGTGGGATATAGAGAAGTTTTTTAAGTGGATAAAACAAAATCTTAGGATAAAATCTTTTCTTGGAACCTCCAAAAACGCAGTATTGATTCAGATCTGGACTGCTTTAATCTATTATCTTTTTCTTCATTATATAAAAAAACAAGGCAAAACCTCTGGCTCTATTACATTCCTCGCTCAGATAATTGCTTCTGTTATCTTTGATTCTGTTGATTTAATTGAGATTTTAAGAATAAAAGATAATGAAGGAATTAAAAATTTAAAAAAGAAAAATAAATCTTCCCCTAAAATATTTTCTTGATAACCTTGTTTTTACTACCTTCTCGAAGGCTAAAATTTTCCCGGACAGTACTGAGTTTCCA
>JALWDV010000286.1 GCA_027036755.1 Anaerolineae bacterium | reverse complement strand
CTGCAATATAGCCCTTGCCCGCTTTGCGCTCTCTTGCTTTTTAATGCTAGGTGGCGGTGTGTAGCCATATTTGGCCAAAGTCTGCAAGGCTTCTTGCACCTCTTGCGGTAGTCCTGTATCTTCTAGCGCTTTCTTCTCTATCGTTATCGTGTAGTTGCCGATTTGGAGTCTCATCTCAATCCCTTTCAATCTGTTTTGACAAATTATAACATATTTCAATCAGTTTGTCAAGATTGATTATTTCAATCTGAAACAGATTAATATTTCAATCTGAAACAGATTGAAACAATGTGAGTGATAAAAAGCACGATTTTTCGGGGGTTTTGTATTGAAAATTGAGATTTTCAATCTCCGTCTCTTTCCGTCTATGTTCCGCTTCCTCTCCACATCGCCCCCCTCTCCGATTACGGAAAGCGGTAGCTTCACCTTTTCATTTTCTCCCGATCCATTCCGACACCGAAAAGAAATACGGACGGGAGGAAAAAGAAACGCTCCAACGGAGCGTAAAAAGGGGGTTGAGGGGGATTTATCCCCCCACCCACAACTAACGACCGAAGGGAGTTAGGTATTGTGGGCAATACAATAGCGGGCGGGCAATAAAAAAATCGCGCGGGAATATAAATAGATCACGAAATACCGATGAGGAGGATACCATGGCAAAGGCTAACTATTTCGTGATCGACTTCAAAAAATACGGAGGATCGGAGGCGTTCAAAAACATCATGGGGCACAATCTCCGCAAACGACATTACCGAGACCGCGCGAACATAGATCCCGCCCGCTCCGCTGACAATATCGTGATGCACCGATACGACGGAAAATGGTCGGAATACATGGAGCACTGCAACACCATCGCACGCGAAAACGGCGGGAGAAAGCTCCGAAACGGCTCCGCCGACTTCTTTAGCATTGTGGTAGATGCGTCGGTAATCGACGGATGGAGCGACAAGGATTATATCCAATACTTACGCGATGCCGAGGCGTGGCTGCGGGAGCGTTTCCAGGGGCAAAAGATACTCGCATCGGTAATCCATATGGATGAAAAAAAACCGCATCTACACTTCACCGCATCGTATTTCAATGAAGATCGGAACCGCTGGAGCCAAAAATGGCTCGCTCAGGAAAAGAAAACCGATCTTAACACGATGTTAGACGACTTTGAGCGGGACATCGGGAGCAAATACGGGCTCCGACGGGGTGAAGATCAGAAAAAAAAGGCGGAGAAAGAGATCCTCAAAGCGATCAAGATTGAGAAAGAGGAACCCTCACTCATAGAACGCCTGGCTGGGAAAAAACCACGCTATATCGTGAGGGAAGTGAATCACAAACACCTCGCGAAACTCTCACGAGATCTGGC
>JALWDV010000285.1 GCA_027036755.1 Anaerolineae bacterium | reverse complement strand
CGCCACGTAACGCCAGAGTACGCCACATAAGGTAACATAACGTCACAAAACGCCATATAACGCCACATAACACCACATAGCACCACATATCAGCACATAACACCAGATAACACCACATGACACCCATAACACCACATGACACCACATTACACCAGATAACGTCAAATAACGTGAAATGACGTCACATAACATCACATAACGTCAGGTAAGGTCACATTACATCACTTTACGTCATATAACGCCAAATAACGCCACATAACGCCAGATAACGCTAAGTAACGCCACATAACGCCACATAGTGGCACATAACCCCCCAATGACCCCACATAGCGATACATTACGCCACATAACACCACATCGCCCCGCATAACACCACGTAACACCACATAACACCATATAAGACCACATAAAACCACATAACACAACATAACGCCACATAACGCCACATTACGCCACATAACGCCACATAACGCCACATAACGCCACATGACGCCAAATAACACCACATAACACCACATCACACCACACGTGACCTTAAATGACGTCATATATCATCACATAGCGTCACATGACGTCACATAACATCACATAACGTAACATAACGCTACATAACGCCACATAACGCCACATGACGCGAGATAACGCGACATAGCGCCACATATCTCCACATAGTGGCACATAGCGCCACATAACATCACATAGCGCCAGATATCGCCACATAAGCCACATAACGTCAAATGACGTCACATAACAATACATAACTTCAGATAACGTCACATAACATCACATAACACCACATGTCACCACATAACACCACATAACGTCAAATAACGTCAAATAATAACAATAATATACAAAATTTATATAGCGCCCTATACAGTCTGTAAGAAGATTGCTCTAAGGCGCACATAACATCACACAACTTCAGATAACGTCACATAACATCACATTACACCACATGACACCACATAACACCACATAACGTCAAATAACGTCAAATGACGTCCCATAAAATCAAATAACGTCAGGTAACGTCACATAACATCATTTAGCGTCACATAACGCCACATATCGCGACATATCGCCACATAACTCCACATAGCGCCACCTAACGCCATATAAAGCCACACAACGCCAGATATCGCCACGTTACGTCACCTAAAGCCATATAACGCCAAATATCAAAGCATAACACCACATAACTCCACACAACACCCATAACACAACACGACACCACATAACACCACATAACGTCAAATAACGTCAAATGACGTCAAATAAAATCACATTACGTCAGGTAACGTCACACAACATCACTTCTCGTCACATAACGCCACATAACGCCTCATAACGCCACA
>JALWDV010000284.1 GCA_027036755.1 Anaerolineae bacterium | reverse complement strand
AGCGATTCAGAGCCTTGCACGCTTCGTTGCTGGCTGAAAAGCGCACATCTTACCGCCAAGATTACGAGAACCTGTCAGGTTTGAGTGGAAAAAGACAACCAACTGGCATACGTTAGCAGTTACCTTTTCTCACGCAACCTCCACCCACACCATCTCCGGCGGCGCGCCCAGCCGGAAGGGCGTGGATTCGCCCATGCCGCGGGAGACGATCATCTGACCGCCGCCGGGGAGATCGTTGAAATAGCCGGCCGCGTGCTTGCGGGGCAGCCGCGTGCCCTGAGTGTGGATGGCTCCCAGCCAGGGCAGCGCCACCTGGCCGCCGTGGGTGTGCCCGGCAAAGACAATATCCGCCCGCCGCGCCGCAGGCTCGTACGCCAGATCGGGGTTGTGGGTGAGCAAAATCACGCCCGCCTCTTCGGGGATGTGGGCCATGGCCCGCGCCAGATCGGGCTCGCCCTCCACCAGATCATCCACGCCCGCAATCCAGATGTCGGGCCGCCCGGGCAGGGGAACGGCGCGATTATCCAACAGGATCACGTCGTAAAGGGAAAGCAGGCGGACAAGCTCCGCGGTGTTGTTGGGCACGGCCGCAAAACGCAGCCGATGGTTGCGATAGATGTCAAGGGCCAGGCTCCCCAACTGGCCCGCCTCCGCGACCAGGGCCGAGAGTTTGCGCTCGGGCGTGGCGGCCTGGCCTACGCTGCGGGCCATGTTGCGGAAGAGTTCGCCGTAGGAGTAAACCGCATAATCGTGATTCCCCAGCACCGCATAGCGCCCCAGGCGCGCGGGCGGCAGCGCCTGCATCATGCGCTCGACCGCGGCCAGGCCCGCATCGTCGTGCAGAAAATCCCCCGTGAACAGAATGATGTCGGGGTCGAAGAGGGGCAGCATGGCTTCGAGCTGCGAGAAACGCAACTGCTGCACCCAGTTCTCTCGCCCCAAGTGCTGATCCGACAGGTGCAGGATTTTGAGCCCGGCGCCCTGGGGCCAGACCAGACGGTAGGATTTCAGGCGCAATTGCGGGCGCTCCGCGCCCCAGGCGTAGGCCAGCAGGCCCCCGCCCGCCAGCGCGCCCAATCCGAACAGCGTTTTGATGGTTTTCATGACGATGTTGAGTCGTGACTGTGTCGTTTTCGTTTGAATGAACCTGACAGGTTCCTTTGGCAGCGGTTCAGAGCCTTGCACACTTCGTTGCAGGCTGAAAACCGCACATCCAGCCGACAAGGTTGCGAGAACCTGTCAGGTTTGAGTGGAAAAGAAAGCCTGCTGGCATACGTTGGCAGTTACGTTGCGTCTCCTTGCATGAGCTACGACAGTTTAGATCATTTTGCCCCTGACTCAAAAGCCGCCTTGCCCGTGA
>JALWDV010000283.1 GCA_027036755.1 Anaerolineae bacterium | reverse complement strand
CTTAGTAGTTACGAGTTATGCCAGATTTCCCTATCCCACGCCTCGGCCCAATGCCGCTATTTGGGCAGCACCAGCAACGGATCGATGAGATAGCCGTAATCCCGCACCTCGAAGTGCAGATGCGGGCCCGTGGAATTGCCGGTCGAACCCACCCGTCCGATGATCTCCCCCTTCTGCACGATGTCGCCCGGCTGCACATAATACTCGCTGAGATGGGCGTAAAGGGTCACATAATCGATGCCGTGGTCGATAATGATGCGATAGCCATAGCCGATGTCGCTCCAGCCCGCCTTCACCACCCGGCCCGTATCCGCCGCATACACGGGCGTTCCCGGCGGCGCGGCCATATCCACGGCCATGTGTTTGCCATGCCTGAACCGCTGGCTGATCCAAAAACTGCCGCGCGGCAGCGGCCAGACGAAATGCCCGTCGCCATACCGCCACCCCTCTCGCTGCGGCCTGGACAGGTTTTCGGCGGCCGGGTCCTGATAGCGACTGCGGGCATTGGGGATGAGAATGGTTTGTCCGGGACGAAGCGGCGCGTCCTCGCTCAGATGATTTTCGGGAACGGCCAGCAGGCTTTCGGGCGCGACCCCGTACCACGCGGCAATGTCCTCCAGGGTCTGGCCCGATTTGACCACATGGCACAAATCGCTCAGCGCAGGAACGACGATGCGCTGGCCCGGAATCAGCCGCGCCACGGGCATTCCATCCTCGGTGCGAACACAGCCCATGGTCTTCGCATCCCGCCCGAACTCCACCGCCAGATTGCTAAGAGAGTCGCCCGATTTCACCACATACGTAAAACTATCCACCAGCGGATTGATTTCGTCCTGGCTCACGCCCTCCATCGCAGCCTGGGCGGGGGTGATGGCCAGAAACGGCAGAAACACCGTAAGACCGTCGCCATCACCGGGCGCGGGGACATCCGCCGAGGGCGCTGGCGCGCCGGTTGGCGCGGGCGCGACCTTCGGCAGCGGGACGGGCGTGGACGCGGGCAAAAAGACATTGGGCGGCTTTGGCGGGCCGCCTGCGCTAACCACTTGCGGAGCCAGCAAAAGCGTTGCAACGATAGCCAACGCCATCAGGCCCCAAGAGCGACGAAACATGACGAAATTCTGCTGATGATTGGACAATTGCTTCAGATGATTCTATCATACCAGAAGAAACGCCGATTTTCAATAACCCATTGTAGCTATGCAGGCATTATGAGCAAACGTCCGTCATCCGTAAAACGTCAAACGTCATGTGGGTGTTGGCAGCGTTGCACTCAGCCATGACATTGTTACAGCAGCAATTCAAAATTTAGAATCCACAAGAGGCAAGGAATCGATTTTCCCCCTCCCGGCCTCCCTTTGGC
>JALWDV010000282.1 GCA_027036755.1 Anaerolineae bacterium | reverse complement strand
CCAAACAAAACAGCCAAACAACCAACACAACAAAAACAACCAAACAATAAACAACAAAAAGCGGAACAACCAATCAACCAACCATAAGTACCAACCAACCAGGTAAAAGAACCAATACCAAAAACCAGTTAAGCATAACAACCAGAACAACCAAAACAACCAAGCAGCAAAAGCGAAGCAACCAAAACAACCAGCCAACCAAGCAGAACAACCAAAACAACCAAAAAAGAACTAAACATTAACTAAAACAGCAAAAACAAACAGCCAACCATCCAAAACAACCAAAACAACCAAACAACCAAACAAAACAACCAAGCAGACAAACGAAACAAGCAAACCAACCAAAGGAACCAAACCATCACACAAAACAGCCAACGAAAACAAGTAAAACAACCAACCAACCAGAAGAGCCAAAACAACCAAGTAGCCAAACACAACAACTAAACAAGCAAATCAACAAAACAACTAGACATCAAAGAAATAAAAACGGAATAACTAATCAAGCATCCAAAAAGAACAGGACAACCAAACACCCAACCAGAAAAACCGAAACAACTAACCGACCAACGAAAACTACCAATGCAACGAAACATTCAATCAAAACAACCAAAAGAACCAAACATGCAACCGAAACAACCAACCAGCCAATAAAAACAAGCAGAACAACCAAAACAATCAACCCACCAACCAAAACAACCAAAGCAACTAAACAAAACGACCAAAAACATCCAACCATCCAACCAAAACAATCAAAACAACCAATCAACCACAAAAAGGACCAAACCAATCAAACAACCAACCAAAATAACCAAAACAACCAACCAACCAAATAACACAACCGAAATTGCAAACTGGACAACCAAAACAACCAAATCTACAAAATATCCAAACAAAGGAACCAAGTAGCCAACGAAAACAACAAAAACAAGCAAAACAATGAACAAGCCTACCAAAACAACCAAAACAACCAAACAGTTAACCAAACAACCAGAACAACCATACACCCAACCAAAACAACCAAATCAACCAAGCAAGACAACCAAAACACACAATCAACATCCAGAACAACCAAAACAACCAACCAACTAAACAAACAAAACCACAAATACAACAAACCAAACAACCAAAACAGCCAACCAACCAAAGCAACAAAACAACAAATAAGAAAAAGCGGAACAACCAAACAACCAACAAAAAAGGACCAAACCTACAAAACAACCAACCAAAAATAACAAAAACAACCAAACAACCAACTAACATAACCAAAATAGCCAACCAGACAACCAAAACAACCAAAACAACAAAACAGCCAAACAAAGCAACCAAGCAGTCAATGAAAACAACCAAAACAAGCAAAAGAA
>JALWDV010000281.1 GCA_027036755.1 Anaerolineae bacterium | reverse complement strand
AACAACGCTTCCAACGCCGGCTGTGTGCGATACACCAGGCCGATAGCCCCCAGCAGCCACAGCAGATCGAAAATGCGGGGAAAGATAATCTGGAAGAACTGCTGCTTTCGGGCCGCTGCGGACCATATCTCCTGGTTCGAAAAATTCCACAGCGAAAAAGGCGATCCCAGCAAAGAAAGGATGTTGTTCCAGCTTATCGTCATCAGCGCCGTGAGGGCGAGGAAAAGGAGGAACGCTTCCCCTTTTCGGGCCCGATGCGCTACGGCCTCTGTGGCGTCTTCGCACATCCCGCCGAAGAGCCCGGCATACACATACCAGCCGGATAGCAGCACGACAATCACCGGCAACACCATGTAAAGAAGGATTTCGAACATGATCGGGCCTCCTGTCAAGTTGGGAAAGAAAGAATCATGCTTGATGGCATTATACTCCCCCTACCCAACCGTGACAAGCCCAAAGAAGATGCCCCACCCACAAACACAAAGACGCCAGGGGGTTTTTGCTCCCTGGCGCCTCTGCATTTTTTGGTGCGATGAAATTTAAAGGTTGGTGACCTGGGCCAGGGCCTTCAGTTTCTTCCAGTGCTCCTCGATATCGGCCTGGGCTGCGTCCAGCAGCGCTTCGGCGTTGTCGGGGTTGGTCTTGAACAACATGCGGAAGCGGGCCTCGCGCATGGCGTAATCGCTGAAGGGGCGTTTGGGGTCGCGCGAATCCAGCACCAGCGGCGGTTTGCCCTGCTCGCGGCGGCGCGGGTCATAGCGGAACAGAGGCCAGAAGCCGCTCTCCACGGCCAGCTGCTGATGATCCAACGCCTCTTCCAGGCCGTAGCCGTGGGCGATGCAGTGGCTATAGGCGATGATGAGGCTGGGGCCCGGATAGGACTCGGCCTCGATGAATGCCTTCACCGTCTGGCTGTCTTTGGCGCCGAACGCGACCTGGGCCACGTAAATGTAGCCGTAGCTCATGGCCATCATGCCCATATCTTTCTTGGGCAATTGTTTGCCGGCAATGGCGAATTTGGCGGCCGCGGCCATGGGTGTGGCCTTGGAGGCTTGCCCGCCGGTGTTGGAGTACACTTCGGTGTCCATCACCAGCACGTTCACATCCCGGCCCGAAGCCAGCACATGATCCAGACCGCCATAACCGATGTCGTAGGCCCAGCCGTCGCCGCCGATGATCCACACCCCGCGGCGCACCAGCATATCGGCCACGCTGAGGAGGTCTTTGGCGTCGAGGCCATCCACGCCCGCCAGTTTGGCCTTGAGCTCGGCCACATTCTGGCGCTGGGCGTCGATGCCCGCCTCATTGCTCTGGTCTGCGCTCAGCAGGCGGTCGGCCAGGTCATCGCCGATGACGTCGCGC
>JALWDV010000280.1 GCA_027036755.1 Anaerolineae bacterium | reverse complement strand
CCAGCGCGAGATGCGCGGCGTAGAGATTGAGATCCGCTTCGATGAAACGCCGCACCTTGTAGCCGAAAGCGCCCGCGATGCGTTTGGGCGGCCCCCAAAAGACGCCGTGATGAACGATGAGCATATCTGCGCCCGCGGCCAATGCCCCATCGATGGTGGCGTGGGCTGCATCCACGCCCGCGGCGATCTTGTCCACCTCCTCCCGTCCTTCGATCTGCAGGCCTTGCGGGCCGTAATCGGCAATGGTTTTGATGTTTAGCAGGTCATCCAGATAAGAGACCAGTTCCGTTCGTTTCATACGCTACTCCAAAGAGAGAGATAAAGGATTGACTCCACTACAAAAGGGTCATTTCACCACAGAGACACGGAGGACACGGAGGAAATAGTGGTAGTTCACAGAGAAATTCCTCTCCAAATCTCACCTTTTTCTTCCTCCGTGCGCTCTGTGCCTCCGTGTTGAAGGTTTTTTCAGTACAGCCAGGATTCTTCTCGGCGCGGGCGCTCCAATGAGAGGCATGGTTCAGATCGTCCTTCCATCAGCTTTACAATTTCAATAGAGTCAACGCCTGGCAAAGCACGTCAAACGTAAAGCGTCAAACGTCAAAACGTGGCGAAACAGGCTCTTTTTGACGTTTGACGGATGACGTTTGACGGAGAAATTGTAAAGATGGTTTTGAATGAGAATGAACCATGCCCAATGAGGTTATTTTAGAACGCGCAAGGCGTTTCGACAAAAGTCAGCGCTGGGGTAACTGCTAAGGTGGGCTGTCTGTTTTCGGTGGCTTGGCTTCTGCTGCGACAGCCCCCTCGCTCCCCAGCTCTGCGGTGGGGAAGACCTTTCTACCTGCAAAAAAAATTTACAAACCAGCGGCTCCCTCCCTTGCAAAGGAGCGGAGCGACTGGCGGGGGAGGGACGGGGTGGGGGGCAGGCCCAGCGACCATGGCTGCAAAACTGACGAACGCAAGCTTGAACATTGGCTCCGCAGGCCTACCTTAGCAAGCAATTACGTTATGGCTGCATCATAATGGGCAGATAAATACTGGGGGACTGCTGGATCGTGTAGTGTATTCTCAGTCTGGGGCCAAGATACGCAACCTCATGGGCGTCGAAGACGACGAATTGGGTGCGATTGCCGGCGTCGGAGGAACGGATTCCTATGCCGAAAGCAGGCGTCGATCCATTGATCCAGCTTTGCACAAGCCCGGTGACGTCGAAGGACATCCAGCCGGGCTGCTGGCTTTGCTGTTCGCCCGAACCGTAGCCTTGTCCCCACATATCTTGCCCGCTGCCAAAGGTGATCGATGTCTCTCGCCAATCCTGCGTCAGGGCGTAGGCCCGCAGGTTGTCGGGGACGCCATTGGGCGCTTCGTGGATGTGCATCGCCAGATCGGCGCGCACGATGTCGATGTTTGGAGGCAGGCTGGCGATGGGAAAGTCTCCCACCAGCGTCTGCAACTCGCCCGTGCCCGGATTGAACCCGGACAGCAAGTCGGTTGCCCGGCCAAAGTTGACATCGGACGAATTTTGCATGAGGTACGCGTCCTTGCCCGCGCCCAGCTCGATGAAGAAACCTGAAGGCAGAGGCGTGGCTGTGGGCGTGGCCGTCGGCGTCTTGTAAACATCCTCCCCCGTGGTAATGTTCACCCGAATCATAAGATTGCCTACGTTCTCGGGATCGGGCCAGAAGGCATAATGCTCCACCCAATTGCTGAAATTCTGGCCATAATAATTGAAATTGCGAGGGATATTCTCGCTGTCGTCCAGGCCAATGAGCGGCGGCGTCGCATAAGGAAAATCTTCCGACTTCAACGAGATGATAACGCTGCCGTCATCATATTCATACAGTGTGCTGATGGGAATGTTGTACCATCCCGCCTCGACCACTGCCAGGCGGATGGTTTTCGATGTAATGACGCTACCGCCGGGCCGCACGCCCGAAGGGCGTTCCACGCGCATGCGCACCGGAAAACTGGCGCTGGAGCCCTCTCGCGGAGCCATGTAGATATCAACGCTATCCACGCGGATGGGGCGTTCGATCTGCCCGAAATCCAGCCGCACGGCCAGGGTGCGATCGGTTTTGAGCTCGCCATAGCCCTGGCCGATGACGCCGCTATCGTTGGCGAGCTGCAATGAATCGACGGGGGCGGCCAGGCTGGGCGAGAGAAGACTGACGCCGGAGAGTAGCGCGATGGCCACTGCCAGCAGAGGGATTATCAGAAGAAAGTAAGGATGTTTTGTCATAGTGGGAACCTTCCAGGTGGGGTGAGACGCCTATTGTAATGGGAATCGGACGTTCTTGGAAAACAGGGGGATGGTCATCCCCTGCAAATGTGGAAGCGCACAGGCTTTCACATTGGCGGGATAAGGGATTCTCTTCTATACTAACCGCGTTAGCTTTCATCCCTCGTAACTACTAAGGTCTCGCCACCACTTTTTGCCACGAAGACACGAAGAAAGGCGAAGGCACGAAGTATTTTTCTTTATTTTCCTTCGTGTCTTCGAAAAACTTCGAGCCTTCGTGGCTTTTGGCGACTTGAAGTCAAGTACGTTAGCAGTTACCATCCCTCACCCTTTCGAGACGAGAAATGCCTTCATTACTGATAAAGAATGCCGACTTGCTGGTCACCATGGATGATCAGCGCCGCCAGATCCCCGATGGCGGACTTTACGCCGAAGATGGCGTCATCATGCAGGTGGGCCCGACCGCCAACCTGCCCGACGTCGCGGACACCGTTATCGACGCCAGTGGGCGCATCGTCATCCCCGGCCTGGTCAACACCCATCATCATTTCTACCAAACCCTGACCCGGGCCGTGCCTGCGGCCCAGGACGCCAATCTGTTCAACTGGCTGGTGACGCACTACCCCATCTGGGCGGGCCTGACGCCCGAAGCGGTGTACGTCTCCGCCAAGGTGGCCATGGCCGAACTCATGGCCTCGGGCTGCACCACCTCCTCCGATCATCTCTATATCCTGCCCAACGGCAGCCGCATCGACGACGAAATCCAGGCCGCGGTGGAGATGGGCATGCGCTTCCACGCGGCCCGCGGCTCCATGAGTCTGGGCGAATCCGATGGCGGCTTGCCGCCGGACAGCGTGGTCGAGGACGAGGAATTCATTCTGCAAGACACCCGCCGCGTCATCGAAGCCTACCATCAGGCTGAACGCTTCGGCATGATCCGCGTTGTTGTGGCCCCTTGCTCGCCCTTTTCGGTCACGCCCGAGCTGATGCGAGAGAGCGCAGCCCTGGCCCGCAGCTACAACGTGCATCTGCACACCCATCTGGCCGAAACCAAAGATGAGGAGGCCTTTTGCATCGAGCAGTTTGGCCGCCGCCCCGCCGAATACGCCGAAGACCTGGGCTGGGTGGGCGAAGATGTGTGGCACGCCCACGCCATCCACATCAACGAGCAGGAGATTCAGCTCTTTGCCGAAACCGGCACGGGCGTGGCCCATTGCCCCAGCTCCAACATGCGCCTGGCCAGCGGCATCGCGCCGGTGCGGGCGTATCTGGATGCGGGCGTGAACGTGGGCCTGGGCGTGGATGGCAGCGCCAGCAACGATGGCGGCAATCTGCTGGCTGAGGCCCGCATGGCCCTGCTCCTGCAACGCGTCCTGGGCGCGCCCGATGCGCTTTCCGCCGAAGAGGCGCTTTACATCGCCACCCGCGGCGGGGCCCGCAACCTGGGCCGGGACGACATCGGCTTTCTGGCGCCGGGCATGGCCGCAGACGTGGCCGCATTCCGTCTGGATCGATTGGACTACGCCGGATGTCTGCATGATCCCATGGCCGCGCTCACCTTCTGCCAGCCCACGCCCGCCGATTTCGTCATCATCAATGGCCAGCCCCGCATCCTCGATGGCCGCTTCACCGATTTGGAACTCGCCCCCCTACTCCAGCGGCACAACGACATCGCCCGCGCCCTGGTCAACGGCGAACTATGAGCAGCAGTCACTGAACGTAACTACCTTGACAATGTCACATTACGTCATTCAGCAATTTCAAATTTAGGCATGGTTCAGATCGTCCTTCCATCAGCTTTACAATTTCAATAGGGTCAACGCCTGGCAAAGCACGTCAAACGTAAAGCGTCAAACGTCAAAACGTGGCGAAAAAGGCTCTTTTTGACGTTTGACGGATGACGTTTGACGGAGAAATTGTAAAGATGGCTTTGAATGAGAATGAACCATGCCCAAATTTAGAATCCGCAAGTGGAAAGGAGGCGACTTCACCCCTCCCGGCCTCCTT
>JALWDV010000279.1 GCA_027036755.1 Anaerolineae bacterium | reverse complement strand
GGCTACAAAACAGCGCCGGATAAATCCGGCTAGCCCCGAAGGGGCGCTGTTTCTAGCCGGGGGACTTCATCCCCCGGCGCTGGCGGCGTTGCTGTTTCTTCAACCGAAATAGGACGCACCCATTTGAAATTGCCGCCTCACCGGGCCGTCGTTTGCGTCCGCCTGGTTTTCGGATAGAATGAAGAAAAATGAACCACGCCTTCATTCCACACTCAGGAGCGTTTTATGAATCTGTTATTGAATGGCCGCGTGGCCGCGGTGGCCGCGTCCAGCAAGGGGCTGGGCATGGCCGTGGCCCGAGAACTGTTGCAGGAGGGCGCGCAAGTCGCCATTTGCAGTCGAGATCAGGCCCGCATCGAGGCCGCGGCCGCGGAGCTGCGCAAAACCACCGGCGGCAGCGTCCTGCCCGTCACCGCTGATCTCACCACCCTGGACGGCTGCCGTCACTTCATCCAGACAACGGTCATGCACTACGGCGGCCGGCTCGACATTCTGGTGACCAACGCGGGCGGCCCGCCCTCGGGCCCGGTCGAAAGTTTTGATGATGCGGCCTGGCAGGCGGCCCTCCAGCTCAATCTGCTCTCCACCGTGCGCATGGTCTCCGAGGCCCTGCCTTATCTCAAGCAGTCGGACCAGGGCCGGGTCATCGCCATCACCTCCATCTCGGCCAAGCAACCGTTGAACAACCTGGTTCTCTCCAACGCCACCCGCGCGGGCGTCATCGGCTACATCAAGAGCCTGGCCAATGAGCTGGGCCACACCGGCGTCACCTTCAACGCGGTGCTGCCCGGATGGACGCGCACGGCCCGGGTGAGCGAGCTGCTGGCGACTCTGGCCAGCGCCCGGGGCGTCACTCCCCAGGAGGTGGAGGCGGGCATCACCGCGGCCATCCCGGCCGGGCGCATGGCCCGCCCCGATGAATTCGCGGCCGTGGTCGCGTTTTTGGCCTCGGGCCGGGCCAGCTATCTCAACGGCGTCGCCTTGCAGATCGATGGCGGGCTCAGCCAGAGCTTGCTTTGAAAATAAGCTCTCCTACGTCATTTCGAGGGAGCGCAGCGACCGAAAGGTGCGACGCACTTGAGCCTGCGGTAAGTGCGTCGCACCTGGAGATTCATCCTCCCTGCGATCGTCGGAATGACGTAACAAGGGATTTTCATCATTCACGGTCATACACGCAATCTGCATTCATCCCAAAAAAATCATGGCTATTCCCAACCACGTCCTCACCCAACTCCAAACCATCTACCCGCCCGAGCGCATCAGCCTGACCCGGGCCATTCTCGCCCAGCACGCCCGTGATCAATCCGCGCACGAGGCCCATTTGCCCGACGCGGTGGTCTGGCCGCTGACGACCGAGGAGGTCAGCGCCACGCTGCGCGTGGCCAACGAGGCCCGAGTTCCCGTCACGCCCTGGGGCGCGGGCACCAGCATCGAGGGCAACCCCATCCCCGTCCGCGGGGGCGTCGTCCTGAATCTCAGCCGCATGGATCGCATTCTGTCCATCCATGATCGGGATTTTCAGGTGACGGTGCAGCCGGGCGCGCTCTACAAGGATATGAACAAAATCCTCGCCCGCCACGGCCTCTTTTTCGCACCTGATCCCGGGGCCAACGCCAGCATCGGCGGCATGTTGGCCAACAACGCCGCGGGCATTCGCACCGTGAAATATGGCGCCACCCGGGATAACGTCCTGGCCCTGGAGGTGGTTCTGGCCGATGGCCGCGTCATCCACACCGGCTCCCGTTCGGTCAAACAAAGCTCGGGCTACGATCTCACCCATCTCTTCGTGGGCTCCGAGGGCACGCTGGGCGTCATCACCGAGGCCACCCTCAAACTCGCGCCCATTCCCGCGCACATCAGCGCCGCGGCGGCCGCTTTTCCCACCGTCGCGGACGCAGCCGAGACCGTGTTCGACATCATCGGCGCGGGCCTGGAGCCCTCGGCGCTTGAGCTGCTGGACGCGACCGCGATTCGCGTCCTCAACACCGATCCCAACATCGATTTCCCCGAAAAACCCGCGCTGTTCATGGAGTTTTCGGCCAGCAACGAGGCTGCTCTGGCCGAGAGCATGGCCCTGGTGCGGGACATCTGCCAGGAGCATGACGCGCTGAGCTTCGATTCGGGCGTGGGCCGACAGGAGCGGGCCCGGCTGTGGCACGCCCGCCATCATCTTTTCGAAACCCACGTGCGCTATTTTGCGGGCCAGGATTTCCTGGTGGGCGATGCGTCCGTGCCCATCTCCAACTATCCCGCGCTCATCGCCCGCACCGCGGAGCTGATGCAGCAAATGGAGATGACGGGCAGCCTGCTGGGACACGCCGGCGATGGCAACATCCACACCATCGTCTTCTACCCGCCCGACGACGCCGCGGCCCGGGAGCGGGCGATGGCCTTCAACGACGCGTTCGTATCGCTGGCCCTGGCGCTGGAAGGCACCAGCACGGGTGAGCATGGCGTGGGCCTGGGCAAGCAGAAGTTCATGGTCAAAGAGCATGGCCCCGCGCTGGAGGTGATGCGCCAGCTCAAGCGGACGCTGGACCCCAACGGCATCCTCAATCCCGGCAAAGTGCTGGCGGAATCCTGATCGCTTCGCCGCCATGTCGAAAAAACACGCCAAAACCCTGGTCAAGGTCGCCATCAGCCTGGGCCTGATCCTGTTCCTGCTCAGCCGCATCGATATTCCTGCCCTGGCGCAGAATCTGGCCCGGGCCAATCCCCGGCGCCTGGCCGCGACCATCTTCCTCTTCGCGTTCAGCATCCTGTTGCGTGCATGGCGTTGGCGGAGACTCAAAATTTAGGGGGGGTTAGAGCGATATTCAACATCCCATTAAACTCTGTGATATAATGACATTGCGCTTCTGCGCACTGCTCCAGCTTTTCTCATTCATTTTTCAAGGAGTTGACTCATGGAAACCAAAAAACGCCCCTTTGGCGTCACCGTTCTCGCCGTTCTCGCCGCCATTGCAGCTGTTCTGGCCGTCATCCACTTCCTCCAGGCTATTGGCCTCTTTCCCTACATGATCGGGCCCATCGCGATTCGGGGCTTTAGTCTCTGGAACGCCATCATGTGGGCTTTGATGATCTGGGTGTGGATCTGGCTGGTGAAAATGCTCTGGGATGTGGATCCTCAGGCCTGGCAGTTCCTGGCTGTAATTTCCGTCTTCAATCTCATCTTCGACTTCGTGCTTGTCCTGGGCGCGGCCACCTGGAATGACATCAGTCTGAACATCATCGTGAACGCGCTTATTCTGGTTTATGTAACGCTGCCGAGCACGCGCGAGGCCTTTGGGCAGGGAAAATCGCAACTGTAACAAATCCTGGCGCAAACAAAAACAGGCGGCATCGGGCGTTTCCCGGCCGCCTGTTTTTGTTGAAACATCATAACTGCCCGAGGTTGTTAGGCTCACCTGATGAATCAGGCTACCCAAGCAGTTGCTTACTCGATGTCTTTCAGTGCGTCGGCCAGCGCGGCTTCATAAAGATTGACGCCCTCATCCAGCAGGTCTTCGGGGATGTTCAGCGCCGGGATGAAGCGCAGGCTGTTGGTTCCGCAGCCCAGCATGAGCAGGCCATGCTCGAAGGCTTTTTGCACGATGAGGTTGCGCAGTTCGGGCCAGGGCTCCTTGGTCGCCGGGTCTTTGACCATCTCCACGCCCACCATCAGGCCCTTGCCCCGCACATCGCCCATCACGGGGTATCGCTCCGCGATCTCGCGCAGCCGGGACTTGAGATACGCGCCGCTGCGGGCGGCCATCTCGACGAAGCCGTTTTCCAGCAGGTCCAGGGTGGCCAGCGCGGCCGCGCAGCTTACGGGATTGCCGCCGAAGGTGCTGGCGTGAGCGCCCGGAGGCCAACTCATCACATCGGCCTTGGCCGCGATCGCGCCCAGGGGCATGCCGCTGGCAATGCCCTTGGCCATGCAGATGATGTCGGGCTCCACGCCCCAGTGCTCGGCCGCGAACATCTTGCCCGTGCGCCCGAAGCCGGTCTGCACCTCGTCGAAGATGAGCAGGATGCCGTATTTGTCGGCCAGCTCGCGCAGCCCCGGTAGGAAGTTGTCAGGAGGCACGATGTAGCCCCCCTCGCCCTGAATGGGCTCGACGATGATGGCCGCGACCTCGTCAGGCGGCGTGGTGGTCTTGAACAGGTGATTTTCGATGTAATCCAGCGCGGCCTGGCCCGGATCCTGGCCGGGGAAGGGATTGCGGTAGGGGTTGGGATAGAACGCGTGGGAGACCCCCGGCACCAGGG